>CAUWNO010000038.1:0-17331 GCA_963559965.1 uncultured Lachnospiraceae bacterium
GAGGATTTAGCCGCGTATGCGGCGGTGAGCAGCGTTAGCTGCGTAAATCCGAGATACATGGCTGAGAAGCTTCCACTTTTTCGCTTTAAATCAAAAGAGCATTGACATTTTCAGCAAAAAACCTTAAACTAGAAAGCTGAGGATTTGATTTTTGCATCATAAAAAGGAGTTTTCACCATGAAATCTGATTTTCAAATACATACCGCTGGTTTTATAGGGTTGGGGCTTATCGGAGGCTCTATCGCCCGGGCTATTAAAAAATACCATCCCGAAGTCCGTATTCTCGCCTGTATGCGGAATCAGGATACGCTTCTTGAGGCTCTCCGGGAAGGCGTAATTGACGAAAGCTGTTCATCTGTCAATCCTTCCTTCTCTGCCTGCGACTGCATCTTTCTCTGCGCGCCCGTCTCGACGAACGCTTCCTATCTGGAAAAGCTGAAACCTCTTATCACAGAGGACTGCCTTCTCACCGACGTGGGCAGCACGAAAACAGACATTCATGAAAAGGTCGCAGAACTCGGGCTTGAACATCAGTTTATAGGCGGCCATCCCATGGCAGGTTCGGAGAAGACCGGATTTTCCAGTTCAAAAGCGCATCTTATTGAAAATGCCTACTATATTCTGACGCCCACAGAGAAAATACAGCCGGAAATGACAGCTTATTTTTCAGATTTTGTCTCTTCACTGAAAGCGCTGCCCCTTGTTCTTGATTTTCAGCAGCACGATTATATCACAGCCTGCGTAAGCCACCTTCCGCATCTGATTGCAGCCTCCCTTGTGGAGCTTGTCAGGGAGCTGGACGGTCCCCAGGAGCTGATGAAAAAAATTGCGGCGGGAGGCTTTAAGGATATCACAAGGATCGCCTCTTCCTCTCCCGAAATGTGGGAGCAGATTTGTATGACGAACGCTTCCAGTATTCTTCCCGTTCTGGAGCATTACCAGAAGCAGCTGGAAGATCTCCGGCAGGAGCTGATAAAAAAGGATGCGCCGTCCGTCCACGATTTTTTTGCATCTGCCCGTGATTACCGCAATTCCATTCCCGATGTTTCTGCCGGTCCCCTCAAACGCGTTTACGCGTTCTACTGCGATATGGTGGATGAGGCAGGCGGCATCGCTACTCTGGCTACGATTCTTGCTTCCGGAGGAATCAGCCTGAAAAATATCGGAATTATACATAACCGGGAATTTGAAGAAGCTGTGCTTCGCGTTGAATTATACAGCGAAGATGCTTACAGGAAGGCTGTGGAACTTCTCCGCCGCTACCGCTACACCATTTACGAACGCTAGGAGGGCTTATGGAATTCACAAGAGTAAACGGATTAAAAGGAGAAATTACAGTTCCCGGCGACAAATCTGTCTCACACCGCGCCGTCATGTTCGGCGCTCTTGCAGAGGGAACTACGGAAATTCATCATTTTCTTCGCGGCGCAGACTGTCTTTCTACTATAGATTGCTTCCGTCGCCTGGGTGTCTCGATAGAAGAAGAAGGAGAAAGGGTCCGCATCCACGGAAAAGGTCTTCACGGGCTTACCGAACCTTCTCAGATTCTCGATGCCGGAAACAGCGGAACAACCACCCGCCTTATTTCAGGAATTCTCTGCGGACAGAGCTTTTCCTCCACCCTGACAGGAGACGCTTCGATCCAGAAGCGCCCTATGGGACGGATCATCGAACCACTTTCTCAGATGGGCGCGTCCATCTCAAGCCTCTCCGGAAATGGCTGCGCTCCCCTTCGCATAGAAGGACGGCGGCTGCACGGAATCCACTATACCTCAAAGGTTGCCTCTGCACAGGTGAAGTCCGCCATTCTTCTTGCCGGTCTCTACGCAGACAGTCCTGTAAGCGTTACGGAACCCGCACTGTCCCGCAATCACTCTGAGCTTATGCTTCAGAGCTTCGGCGCACAGGTTGAGACAAAGGGAACGACGGTATCTGTCCTTCCTGAGCCAAGACTTACCGCCCAGCGTATCGACGTGCCCGGAGACATTTCCTCCGCCGCCTACTTTATTGCTGCCGCTTCCATAACGCCCCATTCTGAGCTTCTCATCCGTAATGTCGGTATCAATCCGACGCGGGACGGAATTCTGCGCGTCTGCCGCATGATGAACGCAGACGTTACTGTTCTGCCGCGGCAGAAAGAAGAACCGGGAGAACCCTCTGCCGATCTGATCGTCCGCACCTCAGAACTGAAGGGCTGTACCATCGGAGGCGATTTGATTCCTTCTCTTATCGACGAGCTTCCGATTATCGCTGTCATGGCATGCTTTGCCAGCGGTACAACTGTCATCCGCGACGCCGCCGAGCTTCGTGTCAAGGAAAGCAACCGCATCGATGTGATGGCAGAAAACCTGTCTGCTATGGGAGCCTGCATAACTGCCACAGAAGACGGGCTGATCATAGAAGGCGGCCGCCCATTAAAGGGAGCCGCCATTAAGAGTCATCTCGATCACCGGATCGCCATGTCTTTTGCCGTTGCCGCTCTGAATGCCGATGGAATCACCCGCATCCAGGACGCCGACTGTGTAAATATTTCTTATCCCGGATTTTATCAGGAGCTGAAAAGAATCTCTTCCAGAACCTGAGCTACGCCTTCCTCGGTATTGGGCGGAGCAATCCTGTCCGCACACTGTCTTACTGTCTCCGGACTGTTTGCAACCGCCACGCCGAGACCGGCAAAGCGTATCATATCCATATCATTTTCCGCATTTCCAAAAGCTATAATCTCTTCCGGCTTCACGCCGAGTCTTTCCGCCGCTTCCCGAAGCGCCGCGCCTTTTCCGCCTTTTTCATTCGATATCTCCAGACGATAGGAAACAGAAGAGGTCACATAGAGTCCCCCCGTTTTCTGCAGCTTTTCTATCCACTGCGCCTTCTCCAGCGGACTCTGCGTAATGATATCGACAGAATCAAGTTCTCCGCAGTGACTTAAAATAAACTCCTCCGCATTTTCAAAAGGAAGCCTTGTACGTCTCAGATAGGCGACCGCTCTGGAAGGCGCGCCGTATTGTTCCGGATCTTCAAGATACGCTGCCGGCGCATAGGGCTGTCCATCCACAAAGACCTCCACAGCCGTTCCCGGTTCCTCTTTTATAAGCTCCAAAAGACTCTTCGCCTTTTCTTCCTCTATCGTCCATCCGAAACAGCGCTTTTTATTCCGTATATCGTAAGTCGCAGCCCCATTTGAGGTGATGGCATAGGAAAGCCCTCTGACGTCCAGAATCTCCTGGGGCAGAGAAGTATATGCTCTTCCGCTTGCTGCAAGCACATAAATTCCAGAAGCTACCGCCCGCTCCAGAACGCGCTTTGTTCTGACCGGAAGACGGCTTTCGTCATCCAGAGTCGTTCCATCAAGATCCAGCGCTATCATCCTTATTTTCTGCAATCCGGGTTCCTCCTTTTCTCTTCTGTCTTTTCCAGACACTATTTTATCAGCATCGCATCCCCGAAGGAGAAAAAGCGATATCTCTGCCGCACAGCTTCTTCATACGCCTTCTTTATCTTCTCTTCGTCTGCAAATGCCGACACAAGCATCAGAAGCGTGGATTCTGGAAGATGAAAGTTTGTAATTAATCCTTCCATAATCTTAAACCGGTATCCCGGATAAATAAAGATGTCCGTCCATCCGCTTCCGGCATGAAGCACTCCATTTTCATCTGCCGCAGATTCCAGCGTCCGGCAGCTTGTGGTTCCGACGCAGATAATCCGTCCGCCCGCCTGCTTCGTCTCGTTGATAAGCCGCGCCTGATCTTCCTCCACCATATAAAACTCTGAATGCATATGATGCTGCGTCACATCCTCAACCTTCACCGGACGGAAAGTTCCAAGTCCCACATGAAGTGTCACATGAGCAAGCTTCACTCCCATAGCTTCTATCTTTTCCAAAAGCTCCGGCGTAAAATGAAGCCCTGCCGTCGGAGCGGCAGCCGAACCGTCGTGTACGGCATAAACCGTCTGATAACGATTCTTATCCTGAAGCTGGTGCGTAATATAAGGCGGCAGTGGCATCTGCCCAAGCCTGTCAAGAATCTCCTCAAAAATTCCTTCATATTCAAAGCGGATGAGCCTGTTTCCTTCCTCCGCAACCTCCAGAACCTCAGCCTTTAAAAGCCCGTCACCAAATACGATTCTTGCCCCTGGTCTTGCCTTTTTTCCCGGCTTCACAAGCGTCTCCCAGACATTGTCCGCTTTCCTCGTCAGGAGAAGTACCTCGATGCCCGCTCCCGTATCTTCCTTGACTCCCATAAGACGGGCGGGAATGACTCTGGTATTGTTCACCACAAGACAGTCCCCCGGCTGAAGGTAATCCGTAATGTCGCGGAACACTTTATGTTCCATCTCTCCCGTATTCCGGTCAAGAACCAGAAGCCTGGAACTGCTGCGATCCGCAAGCGGATCCTGCGCAATCAGCTCCTGCGGCAGATCATAATAAAAATCGCTTGTTTTCATAAAAATACTCCTCAGTTTTTACATATATTTTTTCTTTTTAAAGTAATACAGAATGAACCCAACTACGCATATGCTCAGAATCGTCACATAGAGATATCCGTATTTCCATCCCAGCTCCGGCATATTGGTGAAATTCATGCCGTACCATCCCACAATCAGCGTCAGCGGCTGGAAGATAATCGTTACTATGGTAAAAAGCTTCATGGTATTATTCAAATTGTAATTCAGAGCCGCGTCAAGCGCTTCTCTCAAATGAATCAGATTATCGCACAGAAGCTGGGTATTGTTGCTCAGACGCTCTGACTTATCCGTAAAAATCTTAAAATAGCGAAGATCCTCTTCCTCAAAAAGATCGTTCTCATTCTCCTGCAGAGCCTCGCCGATATCAATCAGCTGCTCATAATAATTCTTAAGGGTCGACAGCCTGTTTCTCAAATCGAAAATCTCTGTATTGAGTTCTCTGTCAATCTTTCCTCCTACGACCTCCTTCTCCATAGCCATAATCTGACGCTCCGTCATGACAAGACCTCTGTTTCCGCTGGAAAGAAGGCGTTCCAGAACACCGTAAATCACTTTTTCCATTGTGGCATTCTGACGGAACCGCCCGATTGCATCGAGAAACATGCTTCGGATTCCATCATTTTTATCAATAATCTTCACCATGATAAAGAGATTCTTTTTTATAAAGAAACCGACGCGGTTTCTTCTTGTACTCAGGTTCAGAATATCCACAATATTGATCATTCCGAAGCTGAATTCATCGTATACGTCGATACTCGTACGAAAATGCGTAAAATCTGTCATACAGTCCTTGACTGCAATCTCAGAAAGTCCCAGTTCTTTGTAGCAGCCCCTCAGCTCGTCTACCGTAAGATATCCGACACAGATATCGTGTGAATCAAGCTGCTCCAGGCTCACTTCTTTTATTGCTTTGTTATGTATGGAAAAAAACATAATCTCCCTCCGCTCTTCTGTCTCTTTTTTTATTCTAACCCTTTTTCCTGTTCGGGTAAAGGGCAAAGTAAGGATTCCGCATGTAGAATCTGTGCATTGACAGAAGAGTTTTTTCGGCAGTATACTGAAAAACAAAAAACCTGAAAGGACTGAACAGCATATGAACATACAGATTCGCTCCTGGGAAGAAGCTGATCTCCCCTCTATGACTTCTATCTGGAACGAGGTTGTCTCTGAAGGAGAAGCCTTCCCTCAGCTTGAACTTCTGGATCCCTTTGCCTCCGGACGTGATTTTTTTGCATCACAGACCTTCTGCGGAATAGCTGAGGATACGGATTCCGGAGAAATCCTCGGTCTCTATATCCTGCATCCAAACAATGTCGGCCGCTGCGCTCATATCTCCAACGCAAGCTACGCAGTAAAAAGCTCCTCGCGCGGTCTTAAGATCGGCGAGAAGCTTGTTCTTGACTGTATAAAGGAAGCAAAAGCCCACGGCTTCCGTATTCTTCAGTTTAACGCTGTGGTGCGTTCAAACACACGCGCCCGCCGTCTCTACGAAAAACTCGGCTTTACGCAGCTTGGCGTAATTCCCGGCGGTTTTCTGATGAAAGACGGACATTACGAAGACATCTGTCCGTATTACAAAGAGCTTATCTGATGCTTTTTCTCGCCTCGTCCAGAATCTCCATAACAAGGATGCTGTGTTCGAGGCGTTTTTTCAGCCCTTCTTTATCCCCTTTTGTATAATAGTCTGCAAATGCCTTCAGCTCGTCATAGAAACGCGGATCCTCTGTGGAAAGCGCGTAGGAAACGGCCTCTTTTTTATTTTCCTGACAGGAGAACTCCTGAAAAAGCCCCGCATTGGAATGACTGAACATACAGCCTTTGTCACCCTGAATATTGACGGAAAGAGGCGCGCCGCAGTCCTTTGCCGCAACACAGACGCACTGGAAACCTTGATACCGCAGGATCAGAATTCCTGACGTATCGACTCCTTTTTCCACATTTGGATAATAGTGGACTGCCTCAGGCTTTCCAAAAAGCCCTGCCACAAAATGAATATTGTATACATTCAGATCGAAAAGTGCGCCGCCTGCCTTCTCCGGATCGAAAACAGGAGCAATCTCTCCCCTCTTAAACGCTTCATAGCGGCTGGAATACTGGGAAAAGTTAAGCTGAACGATCCTGACATCCCCCAGAAGCGGCAGCAGTTCTCTCACCTTTTCGTAATTCGGATTGTACTGATTCGTAATCGCCTCAAAAAGAATCAGCCCTTTCTCCTCTGCGAGCTTTGCAAGCTCTCTCGCCTCCTCTGCCGTCACGGTAAACGGCTTCTCCATAATCACATGCTTTCCGGCGTTCAGCGCATCCTTTGCAAAGCTGTAATGAAGGTGATTCGGAACGGGAAGATAAAGTACGTCAAGCTCTTTATCTTCCAGAAGCTTTTCATAGCTGTCGTACGTTACCGGAATGTCCCACGCTTCTGCAATCTCTTTTCTTTTTTCTTCTTTTCTTGCAAACAGGGCGCGGACCTCAAGCTCCGGAATCAGTTTCGCTGCGTCCAGAAACCAGGGAACCGTCATCCCTGCTCCTACTATTCCCACTTTCATACTTCTTCTCCTTTATCAAGAGGCGGAGCCTGCACCTTACTGGCGCAGCTCTGCCTTAAGTCCCTCAAGTCCCTTCAGAATACGCTTCATCGCAGAGGAAATGTCGCTCTCCTCCAGCGTTCTGTCTTTTCCGCGGAATACGATGGAATATGCCACAGACTTATAACCCTCTTTGATCTGCTCTCCTTCATAGATATCAAAGAGACGGAAGCTTTCCAGGTAGCTGCCTCCCTTCTGCTCAATCACCTCTTCGATCTCTCCTGCAAGAACCTCTTTGGGAATTACCATGGAAATATCGCGCGTTACAGCCGGATATTTTGCAATTCCCTCATATTTGCGGTCAAAGCTTGCAAGCTCTGTGACTGTCGGCATATCGAGAACAGCGACATAAGCGCGCTCGCCGATTCCGTAAGTGTCCGCAACAGACGGATGTACCTCGCCAAGATAGCCCAGCTTCTTTCCGTCATAATAAATGTCTGCCTGACGTCCCGGATGAAGGTACGTCTTCTGTGACTTCGGATCGTAGTGCGGACGCTCTCTCATACCCAGTTTTTCAAAGAGCTCCTCTACAACGCCTTTCATCGTGTAGAAGTCTCCGTCTCCGTACATTCCCAGAGTAAACTGCATTCTCTCATCCGGAAGCTCTGAAAGGGGAAGCTCTTCTGCAAGGTAAATATTTCCCATCTCGTAGAGCCGCACATTTTTATTTCTCCGGTTATAATTCGTAGCCAGAGATACGAGCATTCCGTTCATGGAAGTCGTACGCATAATGCTGAAATCTTCTCCAAGAGGATTGGAAATTTTGATTGCACGGCGCATGGGATCGTCCTCTGCAAGGCGGAGACGATCGAATACCTTCGGGCTTTCAAAGGAATACGTCATACCCTGAGAAAATCCGCAGAATTCAGCGATATCTCTCGCAACAGCTTCTACGCGAAGCTTGAACGGCAGTTTTCCTGTCGTCGCCTCGCCGCAGGGAAGCGTTGTCGGAATATTATCGTAGCCGTAGAAACGCGCAACCTCCTCTGCCACATCGGCAAGCCGCAGAATATCCTGACGGAAGGTCGGCGCTACAATCTCATTTGTCTTTTCATCGTATCTGAGTTCTACCATATCAAGGCAGGAGAGCATCTCTTCCTTTGTGAGGCTTGTTCCAAGAAGCGCATTGATCTTCTCTGCGTCAAAGGGAACTCTCGACTCCTCATGGATGCCTGTATACACATCCACCATGCCGTCTACTACCTCTCCGGCTCCAAGCTCCTCAATAAGCTGACACGCACGGTCGATAGCTGCCTGCGCATTATTCGGGTCAAGTCCCTTCTCAAACTTTCCGGAAGCGTCTGTACGAAGTCCGATACGCTTTGCTGAAAGACGGATATTTACTCCGTCGAAGCAGGCTGCCTCAAAAAGCATCGTCTTTACATCGTCCGTGATCATGGAATTCTCTCCGCCCATAATTCCGGCGATACCAATCGGCTTCTCGCTGTCGCAGATCATCAGCACATTTTCATCCATCACGCGTTCCTGTCCGTCAAGAGTAACAAACTTTTCTCCCTCTTCTGCACGGCGGACAAGAATCTGATGACCGGAAATGGTATCGAGGTCGTACGCATGCATGGGCTGTCCGTACTCCTCCATGACATAGTTTGTAATGTCAACGATATTGTTGATGGGACGGATTCCATTGACAGCCAGACGTCTCTGCATCCACTTCGGTGAAGGCGCAAGCTTAATATTTTTTACAACTCTTGCACAGTAGCGGGGGCAGAGATCTGCGTCTTTGACATCCACACGGATATAATCATTCACATCACCGCCCGATCCCTTTACTGTTACGACAGGAGGAACAAATTTCTTCCGGAAGGTAGCGGCAGCCTCTCTTGCAATTCCAAGCACGCTGTAGCAGTCCACACGGTTCGACGTAATCTCATATTCAAAAATCACATCATCCAGCCCCAGCGCCTTCACTGCGCTTTCTCCCACAACAGCATCCTCCGGGAAAATATAAATTCCATATTCCGGAGCTTCGGGAAACAGCTCTCTTGTCTGACCAAGCTCCTCAATGGAGCACATCATTCCGTCGGATTCCACACCGCGGAGCTTACCCTTTTTAATTCGGATTCCGCCCGGCGTCATTTTTCCGTCATGTCCTCCGGCTACGCGTCCTCCGTCGAGAACAACCGGAACCTTCTGTCCCTCTTCTACGTTCGGCGCTCCCGTCACAATCTGAACAGGCGCTTCTCCTCCTACGTCTACCTGGCAGATCACAAGCTTGTCTGCATCCGGATGACGCTCGATTTTCAGAATCTGTCCAATCACAATGTTCTCCAGATCCGCGTCAAGCTCCTTAAAGCCCTCCACCTTCGTTCCGGAAAGCGTCATCGCATCCGTATATTCCTGCGCCGTCACGTCAAGATCCGGCACATATGCTTTAATCCATGATAAAGATGTATCCATGATTTCTCCTCCTTAGAACTGCTTCAGAAAACGGACGTCGTTCTCATATAACAGACGCATATCGTCAATCTCATATTTTAAAAGGGCAATACGTTCCAGACCCACGCCAAAAGCAAAGCCTGTATATTCTTCCGGATCGATGCCGCACATTTCCAGCACATGGGGATGAACCATGCCGCAGCCAAGAATCTCAATCCATCCGCTTCCCTTGCAGAAACGGCAGCCCTTTCCTCCGCATTTAAAGCAGCTTACATCCACTTCGGCGCTGGGCTCTGTGAACGGGAAATGATGCGGACGGAATTTTGTCTTTGTCTCCGCACCGAAAAGCTCTTTTGCAAACTCTTCCAGTGTTCCCTTCAAATCTGCAAACGTGATATTTTTATCTACCACAAGACCTTCTATCTGATGGAAGGACGGAGAGTGCGTCGCGTCTACCTCGTCTGAGCGGAATACGCGTCCCGGCGCAATCATACGGATCGGAAGCTTTCCCTGCTCCATAATACGCGCCTGAACAGGCGAGGTCTGGGTACGCAGCACAATATCCTTGTTGATGTAGAACGTATCCTGCTCATCCTTTGCCGGATGACCTTCCGGAATATTGAGCTTTTCAAAATTGTAGAGGTCGTACTCTATTTCCGGTCCTTCCACTACCTCATAGCCCATACCGATAAAGATTCTCTCTACCTCTTCCAGAGCGATGGTATTCGGATGACGGTGACCCACATGGTTCTTCTTCGCCGGGAGCGTCACATCGATAACCTCTGCCTTCAGCTTCTCCTCCAGGGCAGCGGACTCCATCTTTTCTCTGGCTTCCTCCAGCACACGCTCGATCTCCTCGCGCGTCTCGTTGACAAGCTGTCCGACCTTCGGACGATCCTCCGGCGCTACGTCCTTCATTCCTTTCAGAACGCTGGTAAGTTCTCCTTTTTTACCGAGAATCGCCACACGCGCATCGTTAAGCTCATTCAGGTTTTCTGCCGCCTGAATCTGTGCAACTGCATGTTCCCGAATCTTCTGCAATTTCTCTTTCATTTCATTCTCCTTTTGATTCCTGTATCGGGGATTCTCCTCTTTCAGCCGAGCCTGCCTTTTTTCAGACGCTGCCTGACGGACGGCTCAGAACATAAAAAAAGCTTCCTCCCCATATCTTCTAGGGACGAAGCTTATTATCCGCGGTACCACCCTGATTCCTGCTTTATGCAGGCTCTCATCCTCTGCGTAACGTGCAGGCCACGTCGCCGCCTACCTCACTCTTTCAGCGGCGCTGCTCCGGTATGAAATTCGACGCTTATCCTGAACCTGAACCCGCTTCCAGCCGACGGCGGTCTCTCTCTGAAGGAAGAAAAAACGTCTACTGTGTACCTTCACTGCATTTCTCATATCCTTGATTCTATACCATTTCTTCCGGGAATGTCAAGCCTTTTTCCATAAAGCTTCTCCGCTCTCTTTATCTGCCCTTTTTATCTTCCTTCCTTTTCATCCTGTTCTTCTCTCTTCTGCTCCCGAAGCATCCGCCTGTAATAAGATACCCGCCGGAACTGATCTTCAAAATAAGAATTGATCTCCGCTCCGATAAGAATAATATACATACAGAAATAAAGCCACAGCATTACAAGCACAATCGTTGTCAGGCTGCCGTACATATTGGAAAGTCCCGGAGAATACTCAACATACACCGAAAAACCTATGGAAAACAGATACCAGCACACGGCGGAGAAAATCCCTCCCGGAGCCTGACTGATAAGGCGCGCCCTCCTGTTGGGTACGAATCGGTACAAAATGACAAAAACAACGCTCAGAAAACCGATTGCAAGGATTCCCTTAAAGCGGACAATCACTCCTGTGATCACCGCAAGAAGCGGAACATACTGTACAGCAGCCTCATGAAGGGAATTTCCAAAAACAAGAACCACAAGCGACAAAATCACGGCAACCACAAAAGCAACCGTATAAAGAGCCGATCGAAGACGCAGCACGAAGTAATTGCGCCTCTCTTCCACATTATAGATCGTATTCATTCCGCGCATCAAAGCCAGAAATCCTTTTCCTGCCGACCATGCCGTCACGATAGCAGACAGGGAGACTGTCAGCGCTGTTTTACTGTACACTTCTTCAATAAGACCCAGAATAAAATTATTCATACTTTCAGGAAATACCATCTGCGCCGCATGGTATACATCCTGCGCCGTAATAGACGTATACTGTATCAGAGTTACAAGAAGAATCGTGAACGGAAAAAAAGAGAGCATGATAAAGTAGGCGCTCTGCGCCGCATAAGCTCCCACATGATCATCCTGCATCGCATCCACAAATCCGAAAATCATCTTTATCGATTTCTTCAGAACCCTCATAACTTACTCCCAAATATCTCTGCAGCCTTTCCTGAAACGTATGCCTTCCCGTCATGTCTTATAGCCGTTTTTTCTGTTCCTGCGCTGATTTTCATCTTATCACAACTCATCCGGCTTCGTCAAATCAACAGAAGAATAAAAAAAGTGAAGGATTTCTTCATAGGTTTTTCCCGCCTCAGCCATTTTGTCTGCTCCGTTCTGACTCATTCCCGTCCCATGCCCATATCCTCCGCCCTCAAAGCGCCAGGCAGAAAGTTCTCCTGCTTCGTCGAAAACCGGCGTAATCAGAACGCAGGCGCTCGGCAGAAGCTCCCCTGCTTTTACCGTGCTGCCGTCATTTTTATGTATTTCTTCCCCTTTTGCATTTAAGAGAGCACGCACATTATATTCCGTACAAACCTCTATCGTTTCTTTTTCGCCCCGAATCCGCAGCTTTTCAATCGCGCCGCCTTCATTTCGTTCCAGCACATCGATCCCCTGAATCGTTCCGATATGGACAGTCTCCCTGCTTTCCCAGGAATCCCCGATCTTTGTCCGTATTGCCTCAGGGTTCGCTTCATACCGTCCTTTCAGAGCCTTGTTTAAATTGTCTGAAAGCTTCTCTCCCTCTATCTGCGTCTCCCACCGATACCAGCCCATCTCTGCTTCATAGGCTGAATCATCCCTGTCACGGATAAATTCTGCAAACACCTCCTCCTTTGTCAGATCAGCCTTTCCTCCATCCGGATTCACAAACCGCCCCTCCAGATACGGCGTAAGAGTTCTGTCCTTTCCCCACCAGATTTCCTCATTTCCTGTAGCTCCGCAGGAGGTGGAAAAATAACAGGCTGTGACAGGTTCTCCGTTCTCTGTCAGGATCTCCCCTTCTGTCTCCTGCACTGCCCGGCTCGTCTGTTCCGTTTTTCCTGTATTGTTATAAACCTGATAGCTCACGCTATCATCCACATGCGCCTCGCAGACAGGATATGCATACGACTTCAAATGCTTGCAGGCATAGGTCCGCGCACAGACAGCCTGCGCCTTCAAAGCTTCCATATGATACGAAGAGGGCATTTCACTCGGAATGACATATTCCAGATATGTCTCAAAAGGAAGCTCATTTACAAGATAAAATCCTTCTTTCGAATGCCAGATCTCAAGGTTTCCCTCATACGCAGGCCGTCCTGATACTCTCTGAAAGGATGTAACGCAGATCCTGTCGCCCGTTTCCTTCCCATCCCGGCGGCGTATCAGAAGACAGTCCGGAAGATCTGCCGTCATCTCTCCGTTCAGAAACATCTCCCCCTCTTCCATAGATAGAGAAAAACTGTTTCCTGTAAACAACACTTCTCCCGTCCCTTTGTCTGCGATCTGCATCTCCTCCCCCGATTCCAGAACTGCCGAAACCGTCTTATGAATCACGCTTTTATAATTTTCCGTCTTTAACAGAACCCGAATGGTTCCTGTTTCGGAAAGCGGCGGCAAAATTGCTTTCGGATCCTGCTTCGTTTCTTCACCCTCCTTTCCTTCTTTCCTATCACTCTCCTGTTTTTGAACTTCCTGTTCTTCTGTTTTTTCTTCTGTTTTCCCTTCTTCCTCTCTCCTCACAAAAAGAAGAAGGAACAAAAGAAACAGCCCTGCCGCCAGGAGAAGGAGCTTTCTTTTAAAAATCTCTTTTTCCTGCGCTTCTTTTCTTCTCAGGCTTTTCATACTTTCTTCCTTTCCGGAACTTAAGCGGCTCTCTCTTATTATGTATATGCCGGGCAAGTCCCGAAAAGAAGTTTTGAACAAAACTGTTGTTTTATCTCTGCTATTTTATTTATTTCTGTTTTTTATTTCCGCGATTTTGCTTCCTTTTCAGGGCACGCAAAAAGCAGCCCGAAGGCTGCTTTTTATCTCAAGTATACCCAAAGTGCCGTCTCCGCGATTTTGACGCCTAGCCAGAGCTAGGTGGGTAACCTCAACTGCCCATCTGCCTTCCACTGCAAAATCGGAGGCCTGACATCCTGACAGAAATATTGGAATCCCATGAACGTAAATGTAGGTTCAAAATAGCGGTCTAACGAACACCCCAGGATTTACTTCCTGTTGCTATTATACTGCAAACTTTCCCGTTTGACAACCAGAAAAATTTATGCGAAAACATCTGCGGATTTTTACCGTATACTCTGTTTTCAGATTACCTTTGTCTCTTTTCTGTAAATCAGATATGCGGCGAGGGCAGAAATCCATTCTGTCACCCAGAACGCATGCCACACGCCTTCCGCTCCCAGAAAGCGGCTCAGAAGAAAGGCTGCCGGAATAATCAGAAGAATATAGCGCAGAAGGGAAATCACAAGAGAAGGAACGCCTTTTCCGAGTCCCTCCAGCGCGCCTCCCGACGTCACAGATACAGACGACACAAGAAAACCTGCGCTGATAATACGCAGAGCGCGTCCGCCCGCCTGAATCGTTCCGGCATTCTCTGTAAACAGAGAAAACAGCTGTTCCGGAATGCAAAGGCAGATAGCGGTTCCAAAAAGCATAATGACAGCCGACATGGAAAGAGCCGTCCTGTATATTTTTCCGACTCTCTGATGCTCTCCTGCTCCGTAATTGTATCCTACAAGAGGACGTATTCCCTGCACAATTCCGTTTGCTGTCAGATAAAGGAAGGTCTGAAGCTTATAGTAAACGCCGAGCACAAGCACATAAGCCTCCGAGAAAGAAGCCAGAATACCGTTCAGCGCAGAAATAAGCAGCGACGGAAGAGCAAGATTAAGAGTCGCTGGAATTCCCACGGCGTACAGCCTGCGGCTGATATCATTTTTAAAGTCGAGCGATTTCAGGGAAATCTTAACGGGAATCGGCCTGGCAAAGTAAATAATCAGATAGAGGACAAGTGTAACCGTCTGTCCAATTCCCGTCGCAAGAGCCGCGCCCTCGATTCCCATAGCCGGAACGGGACCAAGCCCAAAAATAAAAATCGGATCGAGAATGATATTTGCCACACAGCCAACCAGCATACTTACCATAGAAACCATCATTTTCCCTACTGCCTGAAAAATTTTCTCATAGGTCAGACCGAACGCTATCACTGTCGCAAAGGAAAAGACGATGCGCGAATAACGCAGTGCATAATCTGTCACAACCACATCAGAAGAAAAGAGCTTCAGAAAGGCAGGCATTACGGCAATCGTGATAATCGTCAAAACTACGCCGTGAACAGCATTCCAGAAAGCGCCGAGCGTTGCCGCTTTATTTGCTCTCTCACCGTCCTGCGCGCCCAGATAAAAGGCTATGACTGCATTAATTCCTATTCCGTAACCGATCGTCACAGCATTTATCATATTCTGCACAGGATAGACAAGAGACAGGGCTGTCATCGCATCCTCGCTAATTTTCGCCACAAAATAACTGTCGATAATATTATAAAGCGCATTCACCAGCATCGACAGTACCATCGGCAGCGACATCGACAGCACCAGCCTGAATATTGGTTTTTCTTTCATAAAAGTTGAATCCATTCTTTAACTCCTTCCTCTGTTTCCTGAGACATGCAAGTTTTGCGCAGAAGCGCAGAACTCGCGTCTTCGCCCTATATTCCATCGAAAGACCTGACAACGGCGTGCAAGCACGCCTGACTGGCCTTTCGATGGAATGCACGTCTCAGGGTTTTCGCGCAAAAAATCGCCACACAGCTGTTCTTAGCTGTGTGGCGAAAAGCGGACTGACTCCGGAAAAATCCACACCCTCTCGGGTTTTAAAATTTAAATTAGAGCTGCGGTCCTGCTGCAACCAGTGCCTTTCCGGCTTCGTTGCTCTCATACTTTGCAAAGTTCTTTACAAAGCGCTGTGCCAGATCCTTTGCCTTAGCATCCCACTCAGCTGCATCAGCGTAAGTGTCGCGCGGATCAAGAATCTTCGGATCTACGCCCGGAAGCTCTGTCGGTACCTCAAAGTTGAAGTACGGAATCTCTTTTGTCGGCGCATTCAGGATAGAACCGTCGAGGATTGCATCGATGATTCCGCGTGTATCCTTGATGGAGATACGCTTTCCTGTTCCATTCCATCCGGTATTTACAAGGTATGCCTTTGCTCCGCTCTCCTGCATTCTCTTAACAAGCTCCTGTGCATACTTTGTCGGATGCAGCTCGAGGAATGCCTGACCAAAGCAAGCGGAGAATGTCGGTGTCGGCTCTGTGATTCCGCGCTCTGTTCCTGCAAGCTTTGCAGTAAATCCGGACAGGAAGTAGTACTCTGTCTGCTCCGGTGTCAGAACGGATACTGGCGGAAGTACTCCAAATGCGTCTGCGGACAGGAAGATTACATTCTTAGCTGCCGGTGCTGCAGATACAGGACGTACAATTTTCTCAATATGGTTAATCGGGTAAGATACACGGGTATTCTCTGTCACGCTCTTATCAGCGAAATCGATCTTTCCGTTCTCATCAAGAGTAACGTTCTCCAGAAGAGCGTCGCGCTTGATTGCATTGTAGATGTCCGGCTCAGACTCTTTGTCGAGGTTGATAACCTTTGCATAGCATCCGCCCTCGAAGTTGAATACGCCGTTGTCATCCCAGCCGTGCTCGTCGTCACCGATCAGGAGACGCTTCGGGTCAGTAGACAGAGTAGTCTTTCCTGTTCCGGAAAGTCCGAAGAAGATAGCTGTATTCTCGCCGTTCATATCTGTGTTTGCAGAGCAGTGCATGGAAGCGATGCCCTTCAGCGGCAGATAGTAGTTCATCATGGAGAACATACCCTTCTTCATCTCTCCGCCGTACCAGGTATTTACGATAACCTGCTCGCGTGTTGTGATGTTGAACATAGCAGCTGTCTCAGAGTTAAGTCCCAGCTCCTTGTAGTTCTCTACCTTTGCCTTGGATGCGTTGTAAACAACGAAATCCGGCTCGAAGTTCTCCAGCTCTTCTGCTGTCGGCTGAATGAACATATTTGTAACGAAATGAGCCTGCCAAGCTACTTCCATGATGAAACGGATCGCCATACGGGTATCCTTGTTCGCTCCACAGAATGCGTCTACAACGAACAGTCTCTTATTGGAAAGCTCTTTCTGAGCGATTTCCTTAACCGTATCCCATGCTTCCTGAGATGCCGGATGGTTGTCGTTCTTATATTCATCGGATGTCCACCATACTGTGTCCTTGGAATTCTCGTCCATTACGATGAATTTGTCTTTCGGTGAACGTCCGGTATAGATACCTGTCATAACGTTCACTGCGCCAAGCTCGCTGACCTGGCCCTTCTCGTATCCTTCCAGATCGGGTTTGGTCTCTTCTGCAAACAAAAGATCATAAGAGGGATTATGCACAATCTCCGTAGTTCCCGTAATGCCATAACGGCTCAAATCAATGTTTCCCATGTTTCACTCGACCTCTTTCTTTCTAAAGTATAATCTTCTCAATAAAGTGAACTGCTTCCAGATCCACGCTATCTATTATCACATCTTGTGAAAAAAAAGTCAAGCCAGCAAATGTTAAAAAAGTAAGAACAAAATAATATTTTTATAATTTCCTTTTTTCCTCTGTCCCCTCTGT
>CAUWNO010000039.1:0-16998 GCA_963559965.1 uncultured Lachnospiraceae bacterium
CTGGTAAGTACAAGTGCGGAGAGGTTTCTGAAGGGGAATTACGGAAGACTGGAGTATGGAAAGTATCTCTATTATTATCCGTTTCAATTAGGGCTGGTTGCTTTTGAAGAACTTGTATATTATATATTTGGCTCAGGCAATTATACAGCTTTTCAGGTTCTGAATGCGGCGGGAGTAACGGTGTCCGTATTTGCAGGGAGCAGGATTACAGAGCTTTTGTTTCAAAAATCAAGAGCGCAGGCTGCTTATCTTCTTCTTTCAGCCTGCTGTTTTCCGCTTTTCATTTTTTGCGCCTATCTGTACGGAGACGTTCTCTCTATCTGCCTGTCCATGCTTGTTATATGGCAGATGCTTGTCTATCTGAAAAAGGGAAAAAAGAGGGCAGTCTTCTTTATGGTACTTTCCGGGGCGGCAGCCGTCCTTTTAAGGGGGAACAGTCTGATTGTGCTGATTGCAGTCTGCTGTGTTCTGGCGGTAAAAGCCCTTGCCGAGAAAAAAGGAAGATATCTTCTTTGTATCCTTCTTCTGGCTGCCGGTGTGACGGGAAGCCGCTTTCTTCTTAATACCGGTTATGAAAAAGCGTCAGGGACGAAGCTCAACGAGGGAATGCCTTCTATCCTGTGGATTGCTATGGGAATGCAGGAGGGCGACAAGGAGGCAGGCTGGTATAACGGATATTCCGTCTATGTATATCAGGATGTCTGCGCCTATGAGGAAGAACTGGCGGCGCAGATAGGAAAAGAAGAAATAAAAGCCAGAGCAAAGGAGTTTCTGAGAGAGCCTCTTTATGGCATAGATTTTTACGCACGGAAGTTTTCAAGCCAATGGGCAGAGCCGACATACGGAAGCTTTATTATGACGTATGCGACGGAAAAAGAAAGAAGTGCGGTGGGAGAAAGTCTGTATACAGGATTTTGGCAGAAACTGCTTGAGCGGTTTATGGATTCCTATCAGCTTCTCGTTTATGCGGCAGTTCTTTTTCTTCTTCTTCGTAGGTGGAAGACGAAAAAACGAGAGCCGTTGGAATGGTATGTGCTTTTGATTTCCATTATCGGAGGCGTACTGTTTCATATGCTCTGGGAGGCTAAGTCACGGTATGTACTCCCTTACTTTATTTTGATGATTCCGATGGCAGCGGGAGGGCTTGCAGAGCTTTCCGGGCTTTTGGAGAAACGGAGGACAAAGGATGAACGGCAGGAAGGTGCTGAAGGCGGCAGATAGAACGGTTTCCGTTACAGGGCTGCTTCTGTTCGGAGCTTTAACAGGCTTCAGCCTGTTTTCTACAGTGTATTTTGCAACAACGTATGAGGAGATTCCCTATCAGAAAAGCGATATTGTTCCGCTTGTACTGCTTCTGTGCAGTCTGGCTGTGTGGCTTTTGTACCGCGTGTCGCAGTGGATTCTGAAAAAAGAGGAAGAGGCAGAGAAAAGAATTCGTCTGCTTCTTTGCCTTGTGCTTTTGTTCGTGCTTGGATTCGGAATTTACTGGGTCTTTGCATCAAAATGTATTCCTTTGGGAGATCAGGCTTCTGTCTGCACGGCTGCAGAGGGCTTTCGTCAGGGAGATTATTCGATGCTGACCATGGATTCCTATGAGAGGTATCTTTATATTCATCCGCATCAGCTGGGGCTGACTGCGCTGATAGAGCTTGTGTTTCTTCTGTTTGGAAATGGAAATTATCTTGCGTTTGAGATTCTGAACTGCTTCGGGGCGGCTGTCTGTGTCTACAGCGGCTACCGGATTACGAGACTTCTGACAGAGGAGAAGAGAGCGTGGATTTATTATCTCTTCCTTGCGGCAGCCTGCTTTCCGCTGTTCTTCTATGTGGTGTTCGTATATGGAGAGATTCCCTCTCTTACCTTTTCGCTTGCGGCTGTCTGGATGTTTCTGGAGTACAGAAAAAGGGAAAGACGCGCAGGATGGCTGGCAGGATGCAGTCTTGCCTGTGCGCTTGCCTGTCTGATACGTAATAACAGCATGATCCTTCTGATCGCCTTTGTCCTGATTCTTCTGGTATCTGCTGTGAGTGAGAAAAATCTTCGTCCTGTTCTGGCGGCAGCCCTTCTTCTTTTTACATTTGCAGGCTCCCGCTTCTGCCTTCGCACAGTGTATGAGCAGCGCTCGGGCGTAGAGATAAATGAAGGAGCGCCGATGGTGCTTTATGTTGCTATGGGAATGCAGAAAGGGGAAGGAGCGCCGGGCTGGTCTAACGGCTATATCCTTCACAATTACTGGGGGGCTTCTGATTTCGACGGCGAGGCTTCCAGAGCTATGGCGATTCAGGACATTGGCGATTCCTTGGACGGATTTGCAAAGGAACCCTCTTATGCGGCGCGTTTTTATCTGGAAAAATTTACAAGCCAGTGGAACGATCCGACGTATGAGTGCTTTGCGATGACGCATGTCAACGGTTCGGCGCGGGGGCCGATAGCAAACAGTATGTTTGATGGCAAGCTTCATGCCCTGATGACATGGTTTATGAATCAGTATCAGAGTCTTGTCTTTATCGGAGTATTTTTGTGGCTTATTTTTGGGTTCTGGAAAGAAAAGGGGATGGAAGAGTATATTCTTCTGATTACTATAATTGGAGGCTTTCTGTTCCATATGATATGGGAGGCAAAGGGACGGTATATTCTTCCGTATTTTGTAATGATGCTTCCGATGGCGGCGTGCGGACTTTCCTGTCTTTCTGTAAGAATCGCAAAGCGTCTGAAAAGGGAATAAGAAAGCTTTGTCTGCACATACTATCTCTGGCGGAGAAGACCGCGCGGAAAATGAAATTGGAGGTAGATGTGAAATGACGAAACTGGACTGTACCGTAACCAGCTGTCTTTACAATAAGGACAGATGCTGCTGCAAGGATAACATCGAGGTGGAGGGCGGCGGTGCCCGCCATTCCAGAGATACCTGCTGCGTCAGCTTCCGTGAGAGAAGCGCCGGAGCCTTCAGAAGTTCTGTGGATATTCCGGTAAAAAACACAGAGGTTTCCTGCCGCGCTGTGGAGTGTACGTTTAACGAAGACTGCCGCTGTCAGGCAAAGCATATAGGAATAGCGGGAGGAGCGGCATGCGACTGCAAAGAGACAGAGTGCTCAAGCTTCCGCTGTAAATGCGAGTAGAGGCGGAAAGGGTCAGGAGACCATTCCGCCCAGCGTTCCCCCGGCAGCGCAGAGAATAAGAGAAGTGACAAAGTGGGAGGAGGTTCCGGCAAAGCCCTGACCGGCGGCAAGAGAGACGACGGTCAGAACGGCAAAGTAAAGAAGCCCCAAAGCTCCTCCCCAGAGGAATTTCTGCGTTTTCATCATTTTTCCTTCCAGAAAGCCGCCGCATATGCAGGAAACGAGATAAACGACGATGATGCCTGTATTGACGGCAGATTCTGAGAGATGGAATTTGTAAAGCAGAAGAGCCAGGGCAAGCAGCAGGCAGATAGTGATAAGATAGGAAGCCAGCAAAGCCTTGAGCATTCTAAGAGCTGCCTTTTGACAGGTTTTTCCCTTTTCCATAGTAAGTTCCTCCCGGATGCGGCGGACGGCATATCGAGCCGGCCGCTCTTTTCTATCTCAGTATATGAAGCCGGGGATATAATTATGTTTCCGGTCTGCTCTTCAGCTGAGTGGGAAAATGTGTAAGAAAAAGCTGTAAAGAACCAGAGTGAAAAAAGACTTTTAAAACGGGCCGGGATATGATATACTGAAAGCGAACCAGGTCATATCAGATAAAAATGCCTGGAAAGAAAGACAGGAGGGAAGTTGAGATGAAGCATATTCAGACCCTGAACACACAGATTCTGCAGAATACCGTGAAGAAAGGCGGCTGTGGAGAGTGCCAGACGTCCTGCCAGTCTGCATGCAAGACATCCTGCACCGTAGGCAATCAGACGTGTGAGCAGCACAAATAAAAAATGATAGAAACGAACGCGCAAGGATGTCTCAAAGGTCAGAGGTTGTGGCTTTTGAGGCATCCTTGTTAGTCGTTTCCGTCGAAAAGAAAGGGTAAAACGTCTCAACGGAGGAAAAGTAAAATGATTCATCGTTATTATAATAATGGGTATTATATTGTTCTGGATGTAAACAGCGGAGCTGTTCATGTAGTAGACGAGCTGGCATATGAGGTAATCGGGCTTTATGAGGAGCACAGCCGGAAAGAGATAGAAGAAAGCCTGAAGGATCGCTGGGATATAGAAGACATACGCGAGGTGATTGACGATGTGGAGACCCTGAAGAATCAGGGCACACTTTTCACAGAGGATACCTATCGTGAAGAGGTGATAGATTTTAAAAAGCGTTCCACAGTAGTGAAGGCTTTGTGCCTTCATATTGCGCATGACTGCAACCTTGCCTGCCGTTACTGTTTTGCGGAAGAAGGAGAGTATCACGGACGTCGCGCTCTGATGAGCTTCGATGTAGGCCGCAGAGCCCTGGATTTCCTGATTGCCAATTCAGGAAGCCGCCGCAATCTGGAGGTCGATTTCTTTGGAGGAGAGCCTCTGATGAACTGGCAGGTGGTGAAGGACCTGGTAGCCTATGGACGGGAACAGGAAAAAATATACGATAAGAAGTTCCGTTTTACAGTGACGACAAACGGAGTTCTTCTCAACGACGAGATTCAGGACTTTATTAACCGTGAAATGAGCAACGTTGTGCTGAGTATCGACGGACGTCCGGAGGTCAACGATAAGATGCGTCCCTTCCGGAACGGACATGGAAGCTATGACCTTATTGTTCCGAAGTTTAAAAAGATGGCGGAGAGCCGCAATCAGAACAATTATTATGTAAGAGGAACTTTCACAAGAAATAATCTGGATTTTTCCGAGGATGTGCTGCATCTTGCAGATCTGGGCTTTAAGCAGATCTCCGTAGAGCCTGTAGTAGCTGCCCCGGAAGAGCCGTATGCGCTTCGGGAGGAGGATATTCCCGTTATCTGCGAACAGTATGACAAGCTGGCGGCAGAGCTTGTAAAGCGCCATGGAAAAGAGAACGATTTTAATTTCTTCCACTTTATGATTGATCTGACGGGCGGCCCCTGCGTCTACAAGCGGCTGTCGGGATGTGGTTCAGGAACGGAGTACCTTGCTGTGACGCCCTGGGGAGATCTTTATCCCTGTCATCAGTTCGTGGGAAATGAGAAGTTCCTTATGGGAAATGTCTATGACGGATTGACCAATACAGAGCTTCGCGACGAGTTTAAATGCTGCAACGTCTATGCAAAGGAAAAGTGCAGAAACTGTTTTGCAAAGTTTTACTGCAGCGGCGGCTGTGCGGCGAATTCCTACAATTTCCACGGTTCCATCAACGATGCGTATGATATCGGATGCGAGCTTCAGAAGAAGCGCGTGGAGTGCGCAATTATGATTAAGGCGGCTACGGCAGGAGCGCAGGAATCATAAAGAAAAAAGAAAATTACAGAGCGCCGCAATCATGCAGAGAAAAGCATATTGCGGCGCTTTTCAGATTAGGAGATACCAGGATGAAGGAAGCATGGGTAGAGTCCGGGCGAATTCAGGGGAATCAGGAGCTTGCGCAGAAATACGGCGTCAGTCCTATGGCGATGCGTCTGATAAGAAGCCGGGCTGGAGAGGGCGAGAAAGAGATTCAGGAATATCTTCAGGGAACAATAGAGGGGCTGGCAGATCCTTTTCTTATGAAAGGAATGCAGGAGGCAGTTCAGCTGATTTTGAAGAAGGTAAAAGACGGGGCTGCTTTCCGGATTATAGGAGATTACGATATCGACGGCGTCAACGCCACACATATTCTTGTGACAGGTCTTCGGCGTATCGGTGCGCAGGCGGATACAGTGATTCCTGAGCGGTTAAAGGACGGATACGGACTTAATGAAAATCTCATCCGCGATGCAAAAGCGGCAGGTATCGATACGATTGTCACCTGCGACAATGGAATTGCGGCGGCAGAGGAGATTGCCTTTGCCAGAAGGGAAGGAATGACTGTCATTGTGACGGATCACCACGACATTCCCTACCGGGAGGCAGAAGGAGGAGTCAGAACGAGCGTACTCCCTCCGGCAGACGTTATCCTGAATCCGAAACAGGAGGGCTGTGCCTATCCTTTTAAAAAGCTGTGCGGAGCGGCTGTGGCATGGAGACTTGTGGACGCGCTTTACCGGACAAAAGGCATTCCGGAGGAAGAGACACTTGCGCTGGCAGAGTTTGCGGCTGTGGCGACGGTAGGCGATATTATGGATCTGCAGGGAGAAAACAGGATTCTTGTGAAGTATGGTCTTAAAAGACTGGAAAATACAGAAAATCCCGGCTATCGGGCGCTTCTTGCCGTCAATGGTCTTGCAGGAAAAAAGCTTACGGCTTATCATATCGGATTTGTCATAGGGCCGTGCATCAATGCCAGCGGAAGGCTCGATACGGCAAAGAGGGCGCTGCGTCTTCTGGAGGCAGAATCGCAGCGGGAGGCGGAAGAGCTGGCAGGAGATTTAAAGGCTCTTAACGACAGCCGGAAGGAGCTTACGGTAAAAGGAACGGAAGAAGCCGTAAAAATGATAGAAGAGACAGAGCTTAAGAAGGACAGAGTGCTGATTGTCTATCTTCCGGACTGCCACGAAAGCCTTGCGGGGATTATCGCAGGACGAATTCGGGAAAGATATTTTAAGCCCTGCTTCGTACTGACAGACGCAGAGGAAGGCGTGAAAGGTTCCGGCAGGTCGATTCCCGGATACCATATGTTTGAGGAAATGACAAAGGTGGGAAGGCTTTTTACAAAATTCGGCGGTCACCCCATGGCGGCAGGTCTTTCTCTTCCGGCAGAAAACGTGGAAATATTCCGCAGGGAGATCAATGAAAACTGCAGGCTGACAGAGGAAGATTTGCAGCCGAAGATATATTATGACGCGGTTCTCCCTGTCTGCTATGCAGGAGAACAGATTATCCGGGAGCTGGAGCTTCTGGAACCCTTTGGAAAAGGAAATGAAAAGCCTCTGTTTGCCGCAGGCGGACTGACAGTAAAAAGCGCCCGCCTCATAGGGAAAAATCAGAATGTGATGAAGCTTGCACTGGAAGACAGGGAAGGAAATCGGACTGAAGCCATCCGCTTCGGAGAGGTGAAAGAAGAGCTTGATTACATAGAGACGAAGGAACAGATCAGTATCCTTTATTATCCGGAAGTAAATGAATATCAGGGTCGCAGAAACATTCAACTTGTTCTTGAGGGGATACGATGAGGTAAAGAAGGGCACAGCTAACGCTGCTTACCGCCGCATACGCGGCTAAATCCTCGATTCGTCTAAGCGCCTCAACGCTCAGAAATCTTGTCAAATAAAGCAAGCCGTGCTATAATGTGCGCGTATGCATCGTCATTTGAAAGGTCCGTTAAGGAAGAAAACATCAGAAAAAGGGAGCATAAATTATGAAGAAGATAGAAGAGTATGTGAGAAGTATTCCGGATTTTCCGGAAAAAGGAATTATTTTTCGAGATATTACCTCTGTTCTGCAGGATGCAGACGGGCTTCATCTGGCCATTGACTCCATGCAGGAGCTTTTAAAAGATGTAGATTTTGACGTAGTCGTAGGAGCGGAGTCCAGAGGTTTTGTATTTGGAACGCCCATTGCCTACAATCTGCACAAGCCCTTTGTGCTTGTACGTAAAAAAGGAAAACTGCCCTGCGAGACGGTTTCCAGAGAGTATGATCTGGAATATGGAAGCGCAGTGATAGAGATGCATAAGGATTCCATCAAGCCGGGACAGAAGGTTGTTCTGGTAGACGATCTGATCGCTACGGGAGGAACGATTCAGGCGGCGGCAGAGCTTGTGGAGTCGCTTGGAGGAGAGGTCGTGAAGATTATTTTCCTGATGGAGCTTGCAGGTCTGAAGGGAAGGGAACGGCTGAAAAAATACGACGTAGCTTCTGTAATCTGCTACGATGGCAAGTAAGTATTGAAAGAGCGGCAAAAGGCAGGTGTTGACGATGGCAGAGATGAAAATAGGCGTAAAAAACCGGGATCTGGAAGTGAACCAGGAGGATGAAAATGTAAAAGTGATGCAGGACTTTACAAGCCCTGAAGTATTGTACCGCGAGCTTACAGCCAGCGTGCGCAAATATCATCCGTCGGCAGATCTTTCGATGATTGAAAAAGCGTATCGGATTGCGTCGGATGCGCATCAGGGGCAGAAGCGCAAATCTGGAGAACCTTACATTATCCACCCGCTTTGCGTTGGGATTATCCTTGCAGATCTGGAGCTTGACAAGGAGACCATTGTTGCAGGTCTTTTGCATGACGCGGTAGAAGATACCGTGATGACGACGGATGAAATTACGGAAGAGTTCGGAGAAGAGGTGGCTCTTCTTGTAGACGGAGTCACAAAGCTGGGACAGCTGTCCTACTCGGCGGATAAGATAGAGATTCAGGCAGAGAATCTGAGAAAGATGTTCCTTGCCATGGCGAAGGATATCCGGGTCATTCTCATTAAACTGGCGGACCGTCTTCATAATATGCGGACGCTTCAGTATATGACGCCTGAAAAGCAGAAAGAAAAAGCCAGAGAGACGATGGACATTTATGCGCCGATTGCGCAGCGCCTCGGTATTTCAAAGGTTAAAAATGAGCTGGATGATTTATCGCTGAAGTATCTGGAGCCGGAAGTTTATTATGATCTGAAGGAACAGATTTCCGATAAAAAGAGCGTGCGAGAGGCTTTTGTACAGCGGATTGTGGCAGAAGTAAAGAAGCATATGGAGAATGCGGGAATCGACGCGCATGTGGACGGGCGCGTGAAGCATTTCTTCAGTATCTATAAGAAGATGGTAAATCAGCATAAGACGTTGGATCAGATTTACGATCTTTTTGCAGTGCGTATTATTGTAGAATCTGTGAAAGACTGTTATGCAGCGCTCGGTGTTATCCATGAGATGTATAAGCCGATCCCCGGCAGATTCAAGGATTATATTGCGATGCCGAAGACGAATATGTATCAGTCTCTCCATACGACGCTGATCGGTCCCAACGGTCAGCCCTTTGAGATTCAGATTCGTACCTACGAGATGCATAAGACGGCGGAGTACGGTATTGCTGCCCACTGGAAGTATAAAGAGAGCAGCGACGGACGCAAATCTGTCGATCAGCAGGAGGCAGAGAAGATGACATGGCTGCGTCAGATTCTCGAATGGCAGCGCGACATGTCGGACAATAAGGAGTTTATGAAGCTTCTGAAGAGCGATCTGGACCTCTTTTCCGAGAGCGTCTATTGCTTTACGCCTTCCGGCGACGTCAAAACGCTTCCAAGCGGATCTACGCCGATTGACTTTGCTTACAGCGTGCACAGCGCGGTGGGAAACAGGATGATAGGGGCGCGGGTCAACGGCAAGCTGGTGACGATCGATTATAAGATTCAGAACGGAGACAGAATCGAGATTATCACCTCGCAGAATTCAAGAGGTCCGAGCCGTGACTGGCTCAATCTCGTAAAGAGTACGCAGGCAAAGAATAAGATTAATCAATGGTTTAAAAACCAGTTTAAGGAAGAAAATATATTAAAAGGCAAGGAAATGCTGACTTCCTACTGCAAGCTGAAGTCGATTAATCAGTCCAATATTATGAAGCCGGAGTTTCAGAGTACCGTAATGCGCAAATACGGTTTTCGTGACTGGGATTCTGTACTTGCGGCGATAGGACATGGCGGTCTGAAAGAGGGTCAGGTCGTTAATAAGATGGCAGAGGAGTATGAGAAGCTCCACAGGAAGGAAATCACCGACGAAAAGGTTATGGAGGCGGTGACGGAAAATAAGAACAATAAGCTGAAGCTTGCCAAATCTAAGAGTGGAATTGTCGTAAAGGGTCTTTCAGACGTGTCTGTGCGCTTTTCCAAGTGCTGCAGCCCGGTTCCCGGCGACGAGATTGTCGGCTTTGTGACGAGGGGACGCGGCGTTTCGATTCACAGAACAGACTGCATTAACGTGATCAATCTGCAGGAATCAGAGCGCCAGCGCCTGATTGACGCAGAATGGCAGGATACCATGGGGCAGTCCTCCGGCGGGGAAAAATATTCGACGGAAATTAAGATCTATGCAAATAACCGTACAGGTCTTCTTGTGGATATCTCGCGTATCTTTACAGAAAAGGGTATCGATATGACGAGCATGAACGTGCGTACCAGCAAACAGGGTACGGCGACAATTTCGATTACCTTTGATATTGGAGGAAAGGAAGAACTGCAGCGTATCGCAGATAAGCTTTATCAGGTGGAGAGCGTGCTGGACGTGGAGCGTGCGACAGGCTGACAGAGGAAGAAAAAGTGAGAGTAGAACGTATGATTCTGGGCGCGGTAGCGACCAACTGTTATTTTGCAGTAAATGAAGATACGAAAGAAACGGTGATTGTAGATCCTGCCGACAGCGCGCAGAGCATTTCAAAAAAGATTTCGGATGAGGGATTGCAGCTGAAAGCGGTTTTGCTGACGCACGGACATGGCGATCATATTCTGGCGGCGGAAGAGCTTAGAAACAGATTCGGCGCTCCGGTTTTCGCCTGTTGTGAGGAGGAGACACTTCTTGGAAATCCGCAGCAGAATCTGACGACGGCGCTTTTTGGAAGACCGGTTACGCTGAAGGCAGACAGATGGCTCCGGGATGGCGAGAAGATTGAGGAAGCAGGCTTCTGCTTTCAGATGCTGGCGACGCCGGGGCATACGCCGGGAGGCTGCTGTTATTATGAGGAAAGCGCGGGAGCGCTTTTTTCAGGCGACACACTGTTTTGCGGTTCTGTGGGAAGAACAGATTTTCCGGGAGGAAGCATGGGAACACTGATTCGTTCCGTAGAGGAGAAGCTGATGGTGCTTCCAGACGAGACCATCGTATATCCCGGACATGAAGAAGAGACGACGATTGGAGCGGAGCGCCGCAGCAATCCTTATCTGAGAGGTCTGTAAGATGATAGAAGTAAAGATAAATGATGAAAGCTTTGCATATGATATTCATTCGCTGATTCAGGCGTTTTATCCCGGTACAGAGATTCAGGTGAGAGCCAAGGAGAGCTTTACGGAAGATACTCCTGTAAAAATGGAGGCAGAGATCGGAGAAAAGGAAATCTTCTTTGCAGTCAGCGAGAACGGGAACTTTCAGAGGAAGGGTCATGTTTCTGTAGAAAATCCGGAACGGAAAGAAGTGAAAAATCAGCTGAAAAAGTTGATTTACAGAGAGTTGTGTGCGTACACGGGCAAAACCCTGCCCTGGGGAACGCTCACAGGAATCCGTCCGGTGAAGATTCCCATGGCGATGATTGAAGAGGGATACTCTAATCTGGAAGCAGCCCGTTATATGTGGGAAACTTACGATGTAAGCAAGGAAAAGGCTGCTCTGGCAATTTCGATTGCCAACAGGGAGAGAGAGGTTCTGAAAGGTCTTGATTATGAGAACGGCTACAGTCTCTATGTGGGAATCCCCTTCTGTCCGAGTATCTGTCTTTACTGTTCCTTTTCTTCGTCTCCGATAAAGAAATGGGAAGACAGGGTGGAGGACTATCTGGAAGCCCTCTTTAAGGAACTGGAATTTCTGGGAAAAGCGTATGCGGGAAGAAAGCTGAATACCGTCTATGTGGGCGGCGGCACGCCAACTACGCTGACGGCTTCACAGCTTGACAGACTCCTTTCCTGTATAGAAGAAAAGTTTGATTTCGGCGACTTGAAGGAGCTGACTGTCGAAGCAGGAAGACCCGACAGCGTGACGCCGGAGAAGTTCCAGGTACTGAAAGAGCATCAAGTGTCCCGTATTTCCATTAATCCGCAGACGATGAATCAGAAGACTCTTGATTTGATAGGGCGTAAGCATACGGCAGAGGAGATCAAAGAGGCGTTTCGTATGGCGCGGGAGGCAGGTTTCGATAATATCAACATGGAGTTGATTGTAGGTCTGCCGGGAGAGCATATTGAGGATGTGCGCCATACCATGGAAGAGTTGCGCGCTCTTGATCCGGACAGTATTACGGTACATTCTCTTGCGATCAAGAGAGCCGCGCGTTTAAAACTCTTCCGCGACGCCTATGAGGAAATCGGTTTGGAAAACAGTCAGGAGATTATGGATCTGACATACCGGTACTGTACGGAGCAGGGAGCCTTTCCGTATTATCTGTACAGACAGAAAAACATGGCGGGAAATTTTGAAAATGTAGGCTATGCAAAGGTTGACAAAGCGGGAATTTACAATATACTGATTATGGAAGAGAAGCAGACGATACTGGCGGCGGGAGCAGGAGCTTCTTCCAAGTTTGTCTTTGCCGCGGATCACATTGAACGTGTGGAGAATGTGAAGGATGTGGCGCAGTATATCAGCCGTATCGACGAAATGATAGAGCGCAAGAGAAGCTTTATGGAAAAGCATGGTCTGTTAAGTGATATTTGAGGTAAATCATGAGTGAAATGATGGCGCTTTCCTTTTTTGAGGAGGACATTACGGAAGAAGTAAATCATGGAATCCGCGTCAGCAATCTTGCCTATTATGTGGCGAAGACGCTGGGACTTTATGAGGTAGAATGTCATGAGCTTGCTGTAGCCGGGATGGTGCATGATATCGGTAAGCTGCGTGTTTCGTCCTATTTGTACGGACGGCACGAGGACACGCTGAAAATAGAAGAGATGAAATATGTCAGGATGCACCCAAGGCTTGGATATGAAGTCCTGATGCGTCACGACTATTCAGATTTTGCCGTGGAAAGCGTTTTGTATCATCACGAAAATTATGATGGTTCCGGATATCCGGAGAATCTGTCCGGCGATCAGATACCGCTTGGAGCAAGAATTCTGCGGGTGTGCGACGTGTATGCGGCATTAACTTCGGATCGTCCCTACCGCAGAGCCTTCGATAAAGAGACGGCGGTGGAGCTGATGATCGACGAAGTAAAGAATTTTGATATGAAAGTATTTCTGGCCTTTCAGAAAACCATTCATGAAGAAGAATGGGAAGAAAAGTGGGAGCTGCCCGGTCTGAAGGTGCGGATTACAGAGGAGGAAAATATATGATTACACAGGCTCCAAGAGGAGTAGAGGACTGGTACGGAGAGCGGATGTACAGACGCGCCTGGGTAGAGCGTCAGGCGAGAGAGCTTGCGCGAACCTACAATATGACAGAGATTATTACGCCGATGTTCGAGCATACTGTGCTGTTTCAGCGCGGAGTGGGAGAAACGACGGATGTGGTGCAGAAAGAGATGTATACCTTTACAGATAAGGGAGACAGAAGCATTACGCTGAAGCCGGAGGGAACGGCAGGAACGATGCGCGCTTATCTGGAACACAATATGTACGCTAATCCGGCGCCCACAAAACTTTATTATGTAACGCAGGCTTTTCGCTACGAGAAGCCCCAGAGCGGCAGACTTCGTCAGCATCATCAGTTTGGCGTGGAATTTGTCGGTTCCAAAAGCCCGCTGGCAGAGGTGGAGGTTATTTCGCTTGCGGCAGCTCTGATAAAGAAGCTGGGGCTTCGCGACGTACGCCTTCATATCAACAGCATCGGCTGTCCGAACTGCAAGAAGGATTATAACGACGCGCTGCTTTCCTATCTGAGAAAGCATGAGGATCAGCTTTGTCCGACCTGCCGGGAGCGCATGCAGAAGAACCCCATGCGCGTGATTGACTGCAAGGTTCCGGAATGTAAGGAGATCATCAAGGATGCGCCAAGAACGGTAGATTATCTGGACGAGGAGTGCAAAGCACATTTTGAGGAGCTTCAGCATCTTTTAAGAGAGCTTGAAATTCCCTTCGAGGTCGATACAGGCATTGTCCGCGGACTGGATTATTATACAAAGACGGTCTTCGAGTTTGTGAACAGCGACGGTTTTACGCTCTGCGGAGGCGGACGGTACGACGGACTGATTCATGAGATTGATGAAAAGCAGGATATTCCTTCCGTAGGTTTTGGTATGGGAATCGAGAGAATCCTGTATTTCCTGGAGCAGGAAGGCGTAGAACTTCCGGCTTTGGAGACGCCGGATCTCTATGTGGGAATTCTCGGAGAGGATGCGCGCGCGAAGGCGTACCGCCTCGTCAATGAGATACGCAGCCACGGTCTTATCGTGGAGACAGACTATATGGAGCGCAGCGTAAAGGCGCAGATGAAGTACGCCAATAAGATTGGCGCGAAAAAAGCTGTGATCATCGGCGCTGACGAGCTGGAGAGAGGCACGGCAAGAGTAAAAGACATGGAAAACGGAGAACAGACAGAGGTGGAGCTTTCCAGGCTTCCGGAACTGTTTGCCTAAGATAGATCAGGAGGAGAAAAGAGATGTTTCAGTCAAGAACACATACCTGTAACGAGCTTCGGCTTGCAAATGCAGGAGAGACCGTGACCCTTGTGGGCTGGTATGAGAATATGAGAAAGGTCAGCAAAAATCTGGGCTTTCTGATTCTGAGAGATTTTTACGGAACGACACAGGCCGTTATTGAGACGGAAGAAATGATGGCGCGCCTTTCCGGCGTGAACACAGAGTCTACGCTTTCCATTACGGGCGTGGTAAGAGAGCGTTCCAGCAAGAATAGCGCCCTTCCCACGGGTGAGATAGAGGTTGTTCCTACAGATATTCAGATTTTGGGACGCTGCCGTTATAACGAGCTTCCCTTTGAGGTTAACCGTTCCAAAGAGGCGGATGAAAATACGCGTCTGAAGTACCGTTATCTGGATCTGCGCAATCCGGCAGTTAAGGATCGCATTATTCTGCGCTGTAATGTCGTTGCAGATCTGCGCAAGAGCATGACAGAGCATGGTTTCCTGGAAATCACCACACCGATTCTGACCTGTTCCTCTCCGGAAGGCGCGAGAGATTATCTTGTTCCGTCAAGAAATCATCCGGGCAAGTTTTACGCACTTCCGCAGGCTCCGCAGCAGTTCAAGCAGCTTCTGATGACGTCGGGCTTCGACCGTTATTTCCAGATTGCTCCCTGCTTCCGTGATGAGGACGCAAGAGCAGACCGTTCTCCGGGAGAATTTTATCAGCTGGATATGGAGATGGCATTTGCAACGCAGGAGGATGTATTTGCTGTTCTTGAGGATGTGCTTCCTCCGATTTTCGCAAAATACGGAGTTTACAACACAGCGTCTTCGGCGCCGTTCACACGCATTTCCTACCATGACGCCATGGAGCTTTACGGATCGGACAAGCCGGATCTTAGGATCGATCTGAAGCTTCAGGATGCGACTGCATGCATGGAAGGCTGCGGTTTCGGACCTTTTGAAGGACAGACTGTAGAGGCTGTTGTATTTGATAATTTCAAGGCTACCCGCAAGGTGATCGACAAGATTTGTGCAGACGTAGAGGTACAGTCCGGAAATAAGGCGTACTGGTTCCGCCTCGACGAGAACGGCGAGCTGGTAGGCGGAATTTCCAAATTCCTTGCAGACAGAAAGGATGCTGTTGTGGAAGCCCTTGGTCTGAAGGCAGGCGATTTTGTGGGTCTGACGGCAGGCAAGAAGCTTACGGCGCAGAAGACCGCAGGCGTGCTGCGCAAGATTCTTGGAAATACAGTAGAGGGTCATATGAAGAAGGAGTGCTACGAATTCTGCTGGATCGTAGACTTCCCGATGTATGAGATGGGCGAGGAATCCGGAGAGCTGGAATTCTGTCATAATCCCTTCTCCATGCCCCAGGGCGGTATGAAGGATCTGCTGGAAAAAGATCCGCTTGATATTTACGCATATCAGTACGATCTGGTGTGCAACGGCGTAGAACTGTCCTCCGGAGCTGTCCGCAATCACGATCCGGAAATTATGGTGAAGGCGTTTGAGCTTGTGGGTCTTGGCGAGGATGATGTAAAGGCTAAATTCCCGGCTATGTACAATGCATTCTGCTATGGAGCGCCGCCTCATGCAGGAATCGCTCCCGGCGTAGACCGTATGGTCATGCTGATTGCCGGAGAGGAGAGCATCCGCGAGATTATTCCGTTCCCTATGAACAAGACGGCACAGGATGTTATGATGGGAGCACCGGCAGAGGTAGATCCGCAGCAGCTGAAAGACGTGCATATTCAGGTAGTAATGCCGGAAAAGAAGGAGCAGTAAGCGCTTCGGATATGGAAACGATATAAAAGAGCTTAAAAGGTTCTTCTGTGATGGAAAATTACAGGAGAGCCTTTTATTTGACGAATATACGCCGATGTGCTAAACTAAAATGCAGATTTCAAATCAGGGAGGGGTCTGTCTTGTACAGATCCTGTTTTATTTCACAGGGAATTTATAGAAAAGGTGAAATCATATGGTGGAAGAACAGTTTTCAAGAACAGCCCTTCTTCTGGGGGAAGAGGCAATAGAGCGTCTGCAAAACGCAAGAGTCGCTGTCTTCGGCGTAGGGGGCGTAGGCGGATATACGGCGGAGGCTCTGGCGCGGAGCGGAGTCGGGAGTATCGATCTGATTGACAACGACAAAGTCTGTCTGTCCAATCTGAACCGTCAGATTATTGCGACGCATCAGACCATAGGAAGGCAAAAGACAGAAGTGATGCGGGAGCGGATTCTCAGCATCAATCCGCAGGCTAAGGTGTATGTACACAACTGCTTTTTCCTGCCGGAGACAAAGGACGAGTTTGATTTTTCACTGTATTCCTATGTGGTGGACGCGGTAGATACGGTGACGGCAAAGCTTACGCTGGCGGAAGAGGCAAAAGCGGCGGGCGTTCCGATTATCAGCAGTATGGGAGCAGGGAATAAGCTGAATCCTTTCCTGTTTGAGGCGGCGGATATTTATGAAACTTCCGTCTGCCCGCTTGCGCGCGTGATGCGAAGAGAGCTGAAAAAGAGAGGAATTGAGAGCTTGAAGGTGGTATATTCTAAAGAGGAGCCGAGAAAGCCTCTGCCTCTTGGAGAAGAGGAAACGGAAGAAGAGCAGGGCAAGGAGCAGGACAAGGAGGCGCGCCAGCGCAGGGCAACGCCCGGATCGACGGCTTTCGTACCTTCCGTGGCAGGACTTCTGATAGCCTCCGAGGTAATCCGTGATTTGACAGAACGTAAAAATGAAGAATAAAAATAAGACTAACTATTAAAAGTCAAGTCTAA
>CAUWNO010000040.1:0-16187 GCA_963559965.1 uncultured Lachnospiraceae bacterium
GAAAACAGGCGAATTTACAGAGCTGAGGCGTATTACCCCTTGTACACCGACGCTACTTTTCATTTTTACTTTTCATTAATACGCTCTATGATCGAGCAGGAGGCTGCTTCGGGTCTCAGACCCTGAAGCAGCCTCCTCCTATAAATTCACGCAAAAGCGAATTTGCCGGGATGCAGGTGCTGTCCACCCCAAGAAAATAATCAAGGAATTTCAGCAGCCTCTTTGCCTCCATATATTCCAGTGCGTCTCTGTCGATTCCAAAAAGAATCGGCTCTGCATACTGTTTCAGTACGGAAAGCTCGTAGATCAGCGCTGAATTGAACATCGCGTCCGCCTCTTCCTGATACGGGAAAATATTTTCCTCTTCCCCCCTGCGTACAGAAGGCCACATCTGGATCGTGCGGGCTGCGCTGGCTCCCCTTGTTCTGGCATCTCTCACCATACGACGGAGCAATCGTCCGTCTGTTGTGGGAATTCTGTTATGCTCATCAATATTCAGCTGTGTCAGCGCGCTGATATAAATTTTAAACTTACTTTCTCTTGGAAGACTGTGGGAAAGCGCATCGTTCAGACAATGAATTCCCTCTATCACAAGAATATCGTCTTCTCCAAGTGTCAGCGTCTCCCCATTATATTCTTTATGTCCCGTCTTAAAATTAAACGTCGGAAGCTCTACCGTCTTTCCCGACAGAAGCTCGCACATCTGGCTGTTGAAGAGTTCCAGATCGATAGCCTCCAGACATTCAAAATTGTAATTTCCGTCTTCGTCCTTTGGCGTCAGCTCCCGCTCTACAAAATAATTGTCTACCGCAATCGGATGCGGGCGCATTCCTGCTGCCGAAAGCTGAATCGAAAGCCTGTGGGAAAACGTCGTCTTTCCTGAGGAAGAAGGTCCGGCAATCATAATAAACTTTCTGCTCCTGTCTTCCGCAATCCTTCTGGCAATCTCCGCCAGCTTTCTCTCCTGAAGAGCTTCCTGCGTCATAATCAGCTGCTGCATTCCACCTCTGGAAATACAGTCGTTGAGATCTCCAACTGTCGAGATTCCCAGCATTTCACTCCACTCCTCCGCTTCCTTCAGAACCTGGAACATCTTATGCTGCGGCTCAAAGGGCGGTACTTTCTCAGGCTCCGCCATCGTCGGAAACTGAATCACTAAGCCTTTGTCGTAAGGATACAGCTCAAAATACTTAAGATATCCCGTATCCGGAACCATATAACCGTAATAATAGTCTTCAAAATCTCCGATATTATAGAGATTTACACGGGAAGCCCTTCTGTAGCGGAACAGCTTTTCCTTATCGTACATTTTATGTTCGTGGAAAATGCGGAGCGCTTTGTCCGTATTGACGCTTCTCTTTTCAATCGGAATCTTTTCCTCCACATACTGACGCATTTGCTTTTCCACCTGCTTAAGAAAAGCTTCGTCCGCTTTAAAGTCAGCGTCTATCGTACAGTAATAGCCGTTGCTCAGAGAATGAAGCACCTGCGCGCGGCGCACCCGGTCATGCCCTGCCACCTTGTAAACTGCCTTCATTAAAAGCATTGTAAGGCTTCGGCGGTAAGCCTGACAGCCCGCAGCGTCCGCCGTCGTATAAAAGCTTATCTCCGCGTCCGTGCGAAGGCTCTTGTTCAGCTCTCTCAGCCGTCCGTCCACCAGCGCCAGAACAATGTCGTGGCTGTAGTCCTTCTGTCTGTCTCCGGCAATTGTCAGAAGCTCTGTCCCTTCCGGATACTCATATACCTTTCCGTCTATCACTGCCTTTACGTTCATTCTGCCTCTCCTTTCTGTCACAGCGTCAGAAACGGCTGTTCCTCCAAAGCCATCTCTATGACAAGCTCCGGAAATCTCTCTCTTAGAAAGTTCTCCATGTCTGCAATATAAATATGTTCCAGTCCGTAATGACCTGCGTCGATAATCGAAAGCCCGCTGTCCGCCATATCGATTCCCGTATGGTGATCGATATCTCCGCTTATCAGAACATCCGCTCCTTTTTTCAGAGCCGGACGCGTCATGCTCTTTCCTGATCCCGGCGAAATAGCTGCCGTACTTACGGTTCCCTCCGGATCTCCGAATATCCTGACGTCAGGAATAGAAAATCTCTCCTTCACATAGCAGGCACATTCTTTCAGAGTCATTTCTTTCGGAAGCTTTCCTGTTCTTCCTATGCCTTCTCCGTCCCTTACCTCTTCCAGAACGGACGTTTCTGTCAGTCCAAGCAAATCGGACGCCAGAGAAGCCATCCCAAGTACATCATAATTTGTATGCATCGCATAGCAGGATATTCCATTTTCTATCAGCTTTATGAGACGGCGTCCCGTACAGTCATCCGCAGTCACAGACCTGATTCCGCCGAAAATCAGCGGATGGTGCGTGAGCAGAAGCTCTGCCCCAAAGGAAACTGCCCTGTCTATCGTCCTGTCTGTCGCATCAAGAGCAATATAAATACGTTTCACCTCACGCTGCCTGTCCCCTGCAAGAAGTCCTACGTTATCCCACTCGCAGGCATATTCACGCGGATATCTCTTTTCTATCTCTTCAATAATCTCCTGACACTTCATTTACTCATCCTCCGAAGCTGTAAGACCCTTCTTTTATGAAAGAATCTCCAGATATTCTGTCAAAAGTTTCTTTTCTTTTGCAAGCTCCCCGCGTCTTTCCAGAAGGCGTTCTTCCTTTTCTTCGGGAAGACCTGCTTCTATCTGACCGATTGTCAGAAGCCGTTTTTCTAAAAATGCTTCCAGAAGCTTTGGGGACTTTTGAAGCTTTGCTCTGCCGAACCGAAGCTCTCCTTCACTGTACGGCGTCTCTTCCCTTCCCCGAACAGCCCGAAACATCGGATAATACTTTCCTTCGTCCAGTACCATGTCTTCGCAGACAATCTTCCAGTCATTCTTCCAAAGCCATTCTCTTACCTTCCAGATCTCTGACTGAGGCTGCAGCACCAGCTCGGATATAGAAGAAAGAGCTTCTCCTCCCTCCCTGAGAATCCGCTCTGTCAGCGCTCCTCCCATGCCTGCAATCAGAACGGTATCGGCTTCGCCCTCCCGAAGTGCCTCCAGCCCGTCGGAAAGCCGCGTATCAATCTTCTCTTCCAGTCCAGCCTCCCTGATATGGCCTTTTGCCCGATCAAGAGGTCCTTTATTTACGTCCATGGCGATAGCCGAAGGAATCTTTTTCTGCCTGCAAAGACAAAGGGGAACATATCCATGATCTGTTCCCACATCTGCCAAGCGGCTGCCCTCCGTAACCATATCTGCCAGACAGTTCAGTCGTTTTGAAATATTCATATCGTTAATCCAGATAATCCTTCAGTTTTCTGCTGCGGCTCGGGTGACGCAGCTTTCTCAGCGCCTTCGCCTCAATCTGGCGGATACGCTCACGCGTTACGTTGAATTCTTTTCCAACCTCTTCCAGGGTTCTTGCCCGTCCGTCGTCAAGACCGAAACGCAGGCGAAGTACCTTCTGCTCCCTGTCGGTCAGCGTACTTAACACCTCCACAAGCTGCTCCTTTAAGAGTGTGAAGGCTGCCGCATCGGCAGGAACAGGAACGTTGTCGTCCTGAATAAAGTCGCCCAGATGGCTGTCCTCCTCCTCGCCGATAGGAGTCTCCAGCGATACCGGCTCCTGAGAAATCTTCAGAATCTCCCGCACTCTCTCTACCGGAAGCTTCATCTCCTCTGCAATCTCCTCCGGGGTAGGTTCTCTTCCCAGCTCCTGCAGCAGCTGACGTGAAACGCGGATCAGCTTGTTAATCGTCTCTACCATATGAACAGGGATACGAATCGTTCTCGCCTGATCTGCAATAGCTCTTGTAATCGCCTGACGAATCCACCAGGTAGCATAGGTACTGAACTTATATCCCTTACGATAATCAAACTTTTCCACAGCTTTGATAAGACCCAGATTTCCCTCCTGAATCAGGTCAAGGAACAGCATACCGCGGCCTACATAGCGCTTTGCGATACTGACTACGAGACGCAGGTTGGCTTCTGCCAGACGCTTTTTGGCATCCTCGTCGCCAAGCTCCATCTTCTGAGCCAGCTCAATCTCCTCGTCAGCGCTCAGAAGCGGCACTTTTCCGATCTCTTTGAGATACATGCGGACAGGGTCCTCGATGCTCACCCCGTCAGGTACGGAGAGATCAATCTGCTCCACGTCCACGTCGTCCTCATCAGAAAGGATCAGATCGTCGTCCGGTTCATCGTCGTCTCCTGTAATCCTGAGCACGTCAATATTATTGGCTTCCAGATAATCAAGAATTTTTTCCAGATGCTCGGGATCCAGATCCATGTCTGCGAAAAAATCGCTGATCTCCTGATATTCCAGAATATTTTTCTTCTTCTTGGCCATCACCAGAAGATCTTTCAATTTCTCCTCAAACTTTACTACGTTTTCCTCCATGCTGTTCCATCCTTCCATAACTTGTTAGTATTTTATCCTTAATCCAGTGAAATATACAGTTTCTCCAGATCGCGCCTGTTCTCTATCAGCTTCTGCAGCCCTTCCATATCTGTCGGATCAAGCTCGCGCGCCTTTTTGTTCAGAGAATCCTGCCGGATCTTATATATCGTTTCCCGGAGTGCCTTGGAAAGCTCCTCCTTTGTCTCCACCTTCTTTAACACAGCGTTAAACACAGCCGCAGCCTCTCTCTGCTCCTCCGCGTTCTCAAAGCGGCTCAGGATTCCCGCGGGATTCAGTTTTCCCTGATCCTGCTGCTCATAGAGCATTTCCGCTATCTGGCTGTAAAGCGGTTTTGTAAAATCCTCCGGCGCAATATAGCGCCTGATAATCCGGAAATACTCCGGGTCGGAAATCATAAAGGTCAGAAGAAGCTTCTGCGAACCTTCCGTTCCCTCGTCCCGCTCCTTTTTCTGTCCGGAAACGTCCCTTGGACGCGGCGGAGGAACTGTCCCTCCCAGAGTCATCCCCAGCTGATTCACCTTCCGGCGGAGCGTCTCGTAGCCCACGCCGTATTTCGCGGCTACCGCTTCCGTATAGTTGTTCCGCTCAAGCTCGTCCGAAAAATTAAGAAGTTTTCTCGCCGTCTCGTCAAAAAATGCTGTCTTCTGCGCCGGGTCTTTCAGATTATAACCTCTTTCCAGCACCTCAATCTCAAAAAGAAAGCTGCTCTGCGCCTCCTCGATTCTCTGCTGAAAAGCTTCCGTTCCCAGAGCCTTTATAAACTCGTCAGGGTCCTTGTAGGGCTTCATGTTAATAATTCTTACCTGAAGACCCGCGTCCCTGAGAATCGGTATTGCCCTGAGCGCCGCCTTTGTGCCTGCCTCGTCACTGTCATAGGTGACAAGCACCTCGCTCGTATAGCGTTTCATCAAAAGAGACTGCTGGACTGTCAGCGCCGTTCCCAGAGACGCCACCGCCTGCGTAAACCCTGCCTGATGAAGGGCAATCACATCCATATAGCCCTCGCAGATAATCAGATTGGGCTTCCTGGAGCTTCGCGCAAAATTAAGTCCGTAAAGATTTCTGCTCTTATCGAAAATTCTTGTCTCCGGCGAATTGAGGTATTTGGGCTTGGCGTCTCCCATGACTCTTCCGCCAAAGCCGATAACCCTGTGATTCACATCCATAATCGGAAACATCACGCGGTTCCAGAACTTATCATAGAAGCCGCTCTTCTCGTCCATGCCGAAAAGCCCCGATTCCTTCAAAAGTTCGTCCGAATATCCCTCATGCTTCAGATAGCGGTACATCTCCCTGCTCTGCTGTCCGGAATACCCGAGACCGAATTTCTTAATCGTCTCGTCGCTCAGCCCACGCTTCCGAAGATATTCAAAGGCTGCCCTTGCCTTTTCCTGACGCAGCTCGTATACATAGTATCTCGCCGCCTTTTTCTGGATTTCCAGAAGACGGCTTTTGAGATCTGCCTGCCTCTTCGCTTCCTCCGAGTATTCCATCTCCGGCAGCTCTACGCCGCAGCGATCGGCAAGGGTTTTTACCGCCTCCGGAAACGTATAATTTTCATATTCCATTAAAAATGTAAAGACGTTGCCCCCGGCTCCGCAGCCAAAACAGTAATACATCTGCTTGCCCGGCGACACAGAAAAGGAAGGCGACTTCTCGTTATGAAAGGGACAGAGTCCAAAATAGCTTGCTCCCTTCCGCTGAAGCCGCACATAGCCCGAAATCACATCTACGATGTCATTCCGGGATCTTACCTCCTCAATCAAGTCTTCCGAATAATACATGTCTTCTACCACCTACGCGTTCCATGCCTTCGGAACAAAATATTCTTCAAATTTGTAAATTGCATACTGATCTGTCATACCTGATATGTAATCACAGACAACGGTCTCCTTCTCTTCTCCTGAAAGGAGCATATCCTGATACTCCTCTGACATATATTCCGGATGCGTCATATAACAGGAAAACAGCTCCTCCAGCATATTCTGCGCCTTTTTCTCCTCACCCTTTGCACGGGGATTCGTATAGACGCTGCTGAACATGAAGCTGCGGAGATCCTTCATCGCATGCTCCACTTCCTCCGACATCAGAATATCCGGCTTTCCCATACTGTGTGCGATAATATCGTGTACAATCGTATTTAGCCGCTCTCTCGTCGAAAAGCCGAGAACCTCTCTATATTCCGAAGGGATATCCTCTTCTGCAAGGATTCCTCCCCGTATCGCATCGTCAATATCGTGATTGATATATGCAATCTTATCGGAAAGACGCACAATCTTTCCTTCCAGTGTGGAGGGATTGCCGCTTGTACGGTGATTCAGTATTCCATCCCGCACTTCCACCGTCAGATTCAGACCTTTCCCGCCCTTCTCCAGCTTCTCCACTACACGCACACTCTGCCTATAATGAGCAAAGCCTTTGCTGCAGAGTCCGTTCAGCGCTCTCTCTCCGGCATGACCAAACGGAGGATGACCCAGATCGTGCCCAAGGGCGATCGCCTCCGCCAGATCTTCATTCAGCCGCAGGGCTTTCGCAATCGTCCTTGCATTCTGGGAAACCTCCAGCGTATGCGTCAGCCGCGTTCTGTAATGATCGCCGCGCGGCGTGAGAAAAACCTGCGTCTTGTGCTTCAGACGCCGGAAGGACTTGCAGTGAAGAATCCGATCCCTGTCTCTCTGATAGACCGGACGGATATCGCAGGGAGGCTCATAAACGTCCCGCCCTCTGGAATCTCTGCTCAGAGCCGCAAAAGGACTCAGATATTCTGCTTCCCACTGTTCCGTGCTCTCCCGTATCGTCATACAGCTTCCTCCTATTATATTAATTCTGTGTCCGTTTCAAAAATCCTCTTTTTTCTGTCCAAAATCTGTCCGGAACATTGAAAATATATCCCGACTGTACCCTGCGGCTACCTCTGGTGCTCCGGTATCTCCGGATATTCGTCCTTTCCCACGATTTCCTTCCGGATATAGGCAAAGGTTGCTTCCTCTCCCTCCTCGTCCAGCATATGAAGAAGGTATTCCAGAAGCGCCCGTGTCTCCTCATGAATCATGTAGGATTCCTTCCCTCTTTCATAATATGCCAGGGGCTGATGCTGGGTATAATTCTTTCCCTCATAAATTTTGGACGCCGCCATACGATCCATCATCATCTCAGCCACATAACGGTTCGGCATTTTCATTCCCGTCATGCCCTTAACCGGACCGAGGCTGTAATCAATCCAGTACTCGTAATGATGCTTGTTTCTTCCCTTATGGTGCAGCCACGCAAGCGAATAGCCCTTATCCTCTCTCTCCGCATTGTTCGGACTTCTGTATCCCTGATAATATCTGCATCCGGGAATAAACTCTGTAGGAGAGTATTTGGACATATCGTGCAGAATTCCCTGGCGATAAAGCCCTATCCGGAAACAATGGCGCATGACCATGATTTTATGCTCTGTAATTGTACAAAAATGTCTGAAGACCTTCTCTATCCCTCTCATTTTTCTGCCTTCTTCGCTGCCTTTCCTGTTGTCTTCTCCGGTGCTTTTTCTGCGGCAGCTGCTCTCAGAACGAGAATCGTTCTTTCCGGAAGCGTCACCGTCCTCTGGTTGTCGAGACGCGGCTCCTCTCCTTCTTTGTAAATTCCTTCCATCCCTTCTTTTCCCGTATCAATGGCAATCCGCCATTCACTTCCTTCCGGAAGCTTGGGAAGGGCAAAATCGTGAGGAATCCAATGCATATTGTACGCCATGAAAAAGCTGACGTCTTTTTCTTCTCCGTCTGAATTCGCCTCTATATAATCTCCTGCATACAGGACACCCATACTTCTGCTACAGCTGTCAAAATCTCCGAACCACGCCCTCTTTCCATGGTAGGAGATATCCGGATATCCGCAGGAAAGATAATCCGTCTGCCGAAATTCCTTTTCCTGATGGAATACAGGATGCGCCATCCGGAAAGCAATCAGCTCCTTCACATATTCCGGAAGAAACGCATAGCTCTTCCCCGGCTTCCAGTTTATCCAGGAAAGCTCATTATCCTGACAGTATACATTATTATTTCCGGACTGAGAATTTCCTCTCTCATCTCCGCCGTAAATCAGCGGCGTACCCTGGCTCAGAAGCAGGATAACAAAAGCGTTGCGAAGCTGTCTCGCCCTGAGCTCCTGCGTTGTCTTTTTACGGCTTGGTCCCTCCTCGCCACAGTTCCAGCTGTAATTGAACACAGTTCCGTCATGATTTTCCTCGCCGTTCGCCTCGTTATGCTTTTCGTCGTAGGAAACCGCATCCATCAGAGTAAAACCGTTATGATTCGCCATATAATTGACAACGGCTGCCTCTTTCGGATTTCTGCGCCCGCGCCACGCCATCGGTGCAAGCATCCCTTCGTCGCCCTTCAGAAACCGTCTCGCATCCATCATAAACGCATCGTTATATTCCGCAAGATTCTTAAATTTCGGTACATACCGTTCTTCATAAATCTCTTCAAAACAGAAACTCTCTGTCATGATCTTCGTATGGCTGAGAAGGGGATCCTGCGCCAGAGCTTCCACCGGCGTAAAATCCCTGTTCACATGCACGCCGTCTATATGATATTCCAGAACCCAGCGCCGGATACAGGATAAAATCTCCGAAGTCCTCATCCCCTTCGGAAAATGAAATTCCAAAACAATCTCTATCCCGTTTCTGTGAAGATCCTTTACAAGATCCTTAAATTCCCTCACCGGATCTCCGGAAAATGCATAGGACGCCTTCGGCGCAAAATAGTATGCCTCCGTATAGCCCCAGTAATTTATCAGCTTTTCCTCTCCGCTACACGGTCTGCGCAGGGGCGGTCTCTTTTCATCCCAGCTCTCCGTCTCCGCAAACTCATAGACCGGCATCAGCTCCAACTGATTGATTCCCAGCTCCTTCAAATAAGGAATCTTTTCCCTGATTCCCGCAAATGTTCCTTTTTTCCGCACACCGGAAGATCTGTGCTTTGTAAAGCCCCTTACATGCGCGGCATAGACTACGATATCCTTCCAGGGAAGCTGAAGAGGCGCATCCCCTTCCCAGTCGTACTCGTCAAATACAAGCCGTCCCCTCAGGGCGCCGTCGCCTGAGGGCGCAGTCCCCCATACTTCTCTTCCTGCAAGAGCCGCTGCGCAGGGGTCCACCACAACCTGTCCATCTATCAGATAATTATACTCATACTCCTCTGTCGGAAGCTTCTCAACAATCAGCGAGCGCAAATCTCCATAGCGCGAAGAGCTGCCCATCGGGACAGACGCCGCAACCTCACTCTCACCTTTTCTATACAAAAGAAGGCTGCATCGCTTTCTGTCAGGCACTGCAACAGTAAAACAGATATCCCCACCCAGCTTTTCAACTCCCGGACAGTGATATGCTCCGCTCCTTACTCCGTACTGAAACCCTTCATTCAACTTTTTCATCCCGTGCCTGTCCTTTCCGTCTTATCAAATGCGTCATTCTTATTATAACAGAATCCATGTCATTTTCAAAGAAAAAAGGGAGGGAAAGCCCTGTCTTTTACAGGACTTTCCCGTGCCTTACATGGCATTCCCGTCTTTTCCCTTTTCTTTCTTCTTTCTGCGCCCCGCTTTTTTCAGAACCAGAAAGACCGGAAGCAAAATGACCGCCGCCAGAAGCAGATAAGGAAGAGAGCTGATAAGCCAGACTGCCGCCGCGCGCAGCCCGCGTCCTATCCGATAGATATTTTCAGAAAATTTTTCCTTGATTTCTCCGAAAAATCCCTGATTTTCCACAGGAGATTCCCGTTCCACCTCATTGATATAGACAGACACTGTGCTGTAATCCACCTGGTTGTCGTATACACGGAGACTGGATTCGTATGACTGCAGTTCATAACGTATCTGGGACAGGCGGCTCTCAATCGCAATAATATCCTCCATGCTTTCCGCCTTTTCCATCAGCTCCAGCAGTCTTTGCTGTTCCGTTTCCAGAGCCTTCTTATGGCTTTCCGTATCTGCATATTCCAGCGTGATATCCTGGACGCGTTCGCTCTGGTCTGTGATATTTCCCATCTCTCCTGCCGCCGTCAGAAATTCCTTCAGACGCTCTGCCGGTATCCGAAGCGTCAGAGAAGCATATCGCTTCCTTCCCGCCGTCTGATAACTGTCTCCTGAAATATTGGAAGCTTCCACATAACCGCCAAGCTCTTCCGTCTTTGTCTGAATTACAGTCAGAAGATCGTCAAATTCCTTCGTTTCCATCGAAAGCTCCACCGTACGGATAAGCTTCTGTCCCGTCTCTTCCCCTCCGGCTGACGTTCCCTTTATCTGTCCGTTTTCTGCCGGTCCCTCTGAGGGAGCCGCCATATCTTCCGTTTCGTAGCACGTTTCTTCTGCCGCCGCAGTATCTCCGGCTGCCGCCGTCTCTTTTTTCCCTTCCGTGCTTCCGCATGCCGACACAGCCATCCACGCGGCTGCCAGCACCATAATCCAGCCGTACCTCTTCATACCTATTCCTCCTCGAAGGCCTCCTCCAGCCCTTCCTCGATGGTCTCGAAACGAAACAGGGATGCAAAGGGAACGCCGTCTATATAAACCAGCGCCCGATACTCTTCTGCCTCATAGTCCAGTCTGTAGTCTTCAAGAGAAAGCATCTCGTCCCGCGCCATTCCCGGGTCCAGAACTGTCGCCTCAGCTCCCTGCGTATCCGGCGTATCTTCCTTTTTCGGAACATCATACCAGAGTCCGTCAACCTGAACCTGAAGCGTCAGATACGGCTCATAAGACACCGCGTTCTGACCAAGATTTCCAATCGTCACCTTAACGAAAGACGCATTCCGCGCAAGTACCGGACTTGAGACAAGCGTCCGCACCTCTTCTGTGGCAGACAGTACGTCCTGATCCTGTGAAAGAACAAGCTCTTCCGGCTCATATCCATCTTCGGGCTTTGCACCTTCTTCCGGCCTCTCCTCCGGATTTTCTTCCGCCGGTTTCTCTTCCGCTGTCTCCTCTTCCGCCAGTTCCGCTCCCTGTCCCTTCTCCGCGCCCGGATTTTTCACCGTTTCCTCATCGCTCTGCGCCGTATCCTGCGCGCTTTCTGCTCCTCCCATTCTCCCGACGCCCTTCTGCATCAGGAAAAATCCGCCTGCAAAAACGCCTCCGACTACAAGAACCATAAGAATACATGCCGCAATCCTGTTAAAGCTGTATACGAATTCCTTTTTCGTAATCTCCTTTTTCTGCGGCCGCCCCTGCGTACGGCACATCTCTTCCATCTTTTCTGTAAATTCATCGGAAAATCTGTGCATCCGCGCTATTTCGCGCTCTGTCGGAATAAAGCTAAGCTGCTCCTCCATGCAGTCATCGAAGGCTCCGGCAAGCAGTTCTACCTTCTGTTTTTCCTCGCGCTGTCTCTCTTCTTTTCTCTGCTCTTCTCTGCTCTTCTTATCGTCCTGCACGCTTCGCCACCTCCTGTTCCAGCATCTCCTGAAGTTTTTTCCTCGCCCGGAAGCTTCTCACGTTTACAAGTCCCGGACTGATTCCCAGAAGCTCCGCAATCTCTTTCTCCGAGAGCTGATGTACATATTTGTACTCGAATATTACGCGGTAAGGTTCCGGAAGATCCAGAATGCAGGAAATCAGATTATTATAATTTTCCTTGCTGATATAGCTGTTCAGAATATCTTCTCCGCTGTCCACCGCCGTCTCCGCCAGCTCTTCCTCCAGAACCTCTCCATGGTTTTTGCGCAGGATATCGATAGCCTTGCTTTTGACGATTGTCATCAGAAACTTTTTCGTTCTGGCGCTTTCCACATACTCTATTTTATCCAGATGTCTCGTCAGGGCAAGAAAGGCATCCTGAACGGCGTCCTCGGACAAATGTGCGTCTCCGAGAATCTGATTCGCCACATACCAGCAAAAATGCTGGTACTGTTCATAGATTTCTGTAAATTTATCCCTCTCTTCCTGCGTATCCAGCAAAGATAAATACAAAAGCATGTGAAATCCCCCTGTCCGTTTCATCGTTACATTAATCATAACGTATCTGCATTATATTTTACTACATAAAAACTTAATTTTTTATGAATCTCTTCATATTTTTTTAACTTGATTTTTCCAAAAAAGCTCCCTCTGTGAAAGACCTTTTCTTTTCACGTCTCTCACAGAGGGAGCTTTTTCTTCAGCGCTCTTTACTCTTCTACGCTGTAGTTCGGCGCTTCTTTTGTAATATGAATGTCATGCGGATGGCTCTCTTTCAGAGAAGCAGCGGAAATTTTGATAAATCTTCCCTTCTCTTTCAGATCCTCTATCGTCGGTGTTCCGCACAGTCCCATACCAGAACGGAGTCCTCCAAGAAGCTGGAAGATTGTATCCTCCACAGTTCCCTTGTACGCTACACGTCCCTCTACTCCTTCCGGAACAAGCTTTTTCGCTCCTTCCTGGAAATAACGGTCCTTGCTTCCATTCTCCATAGCGGAAATCGATCCCATACCGCGGTATACCTTGTACTTTCTTCCCTGGAAAAGCTCAAAATCACCCGGAGCCTCGTCGCAGCCTGCAAAGATGCTTCCCATCATGCAGACATTTGCTCCTGCGGCAATAGCCTTTGTAATATCGCCGGAATACTTGATTCCGCCGTCAGCAATTACAGGAATACCATACTGCTTTGCTACCTCATAGCAGTCCATGATTGCAGAAATCTGCGGAACACCGATACCAGATACGACACGCGTCGTACAGATGGATCCCGGTCCGATACCTACCTTCACTGCGTCTGCTCCCGCCTCAATCAGATCTCTGGCAGCCTCGCCTGTAGCAATATTTCCGGCAATCAGCGGAAGATCCGGATAAGCTTCCTTGATCATTTTCAGACAGCGGATTACATTTGCAGAATGTCCATGGGAGGAGTCCAGAACGATAACGTCTACCTGCGCCTTTACAAGAGCTTCCACGCGCTCCAGCGCGTTGCTTGTGATGCCTACGCCGGCTCCGCAGAGCAGACGGCCCTTTGCATCCTTTGCGGAAAGCGGATATTTAATCTGCTTTTCAATATCCTTAATTGTAATCAGACCTTTCAGGTTGAAATCGTCGTCAACAATCGGCAGCTTCTCTTTTCTTGCTTTTGCAAGAATCGCCTTTGCTTCCTCAAGCGTAATGCCCTCTTTTGCTGTAATCAGTCCCTCTGACGTCATGGACTCTTTGATTTTCTTTGAGAAATCGGTCTCAAACTTCAGATCACGGTTTGTGATAATTCCTACCAGCTTACGTCCTTCTGTAATCGGCACGCCGGAAATACGGAATTTCGCCATAAGTTCATTTGCGTCTGCCAGTGTATGTTCCGGAGACAGGAAGAAAGGATCTGTAATGACGCCATTCTCAGAACGCTTTACCTTATCTACCTCTTCCGCCTGCGCCTCAATCGACATATTTTTGTGGATAATACCGATACCGCCCTGTCTTGCCATCGCAATCGCCATACGGTGTTCTGTTACCGTATCCATGCTGGCGCTCATCATCGGTATGTTCAGCTTGATTGTCTTTGTCAAAGTCGTAGACAAATCCACCTGATTCGGAATCACCTCGGAATAGGACGGTACCAGAAGTACGTCGTCAAAGGTAATGCTCTCTCCTATAATCTTACCCATCTTTTTCTCTCCTCTCTCGTTGTATGCGGTCGATGCCTATTAATAACCTATCTTAACGAAAAGGAGGTTGCTTGTCAATACGGTTTTGCATTTATTTAACACAAAAAAAGCGGCTTTCCAGCCGCTTTTTTTGTGTGTATCCCAATTGCGAACACATGTCTTTTCACTGCATGCGCTCACGCTTTGTCTTTGTCGAAGAGCTTACATCATTCCGCCCATTCCGCCGCCTGCAGGCATAGCCGGAACGTCTTCTTTGATATTTGCTACACAGCTCTCGGTTGTCAGGAAGGTAGACGCTACGCTTGTGGCATTCTGCAGCGCGCTTCTTGTAACCTTAGCCGGGTCAAGGATTCCTTCCTCAACCATATTTACATATTCCTCATGCAGAGCGTCGAAACCGATTCCCGGCTCGCTCTCTCTTACCTTATTAATAATAACAGAGCCTTCCAGTCCTGCGTTTGCAGAAATATGGTACAGCGGAGCCTCCAGAGCCTTCAGGATAACCTTTACGCCTGTCTTCTCATCGCCGTCTATTGTATCAAGCAGCTTCGCTACTTCCTTGGATGCGTGAATGTATGCAGAACCGCCGCCTGCGATAATTCCTTCCTCTACAGCTGCTCTTGTAGCTGCCAGGGCGTCTTCCATACGAAGCTTTGCTTCCTTCATTTCTGTCTCTGTAGCAGCACCTACGCGGATTACCGCTACGCCGCCTGCCAGCTTAGCCAGTCTCTCCTGCAGCTTCTCACGGTCAAAGTCAGAATTGGTTTCCTCGATCTGAGAACGGATCTGTGCGATACGCTTCTCGATCTCTTCCTTTGCTCCTGCGCCCTCGGCAATAATTGTGTTCTCTTTTTGAACCTTTACAGACTTCGCAGTTCCGAGCATATCAAGCGTAGCTTCCTTAAGCTCCAGTCCCAGCTCCTCAGAAATCACCTGTCCGCCTGTCAGAACAGCGATGTCGCGCAGCATCTCTTTTCTTCTGTCGCCATAGCCCGGCGCCTTTACGCCTACTACTGTGAAGGTTCCGCGCAGTTTGTTCATTACAAGAGTTGTCAGAGCCTCGCCCTCAATATCCTCGGCGATAATCAGAAGCTTTCTTCCGCACTGTACGATCTGCTCCAGAAGCGGCAGAATCTCCTGTGTATTGGAAATCTTCTTATCTGTAATCAGGATATAAGGATTGTCAAGATTTGCTTCCATCTTTTCCATATCGGTAGCCATGTAAGCGGAAATGTATCCGCGGTCAAACTGCATACCTTCTACAAGATCAAGCTCTGTCTTCATGGTCTTGGACTCTTCAATCGTAATAACGCCGTCGCTTGACACCTTCTCCATAGCGTCAGCTACCATGTTTCCTACTTCCTCATCTCCAGAGGAAACAGCTGCTACTCTTGCAATCTGATGCTTTCCTGTAACCTTGCTGCTCATATTTGCAATTGCCTCTACTGCAGCGTCAGTAGCCTTCTTCATTCCCTTTCTCAGAACGATCGGGTTTGCTCCGGCAGCCAGATTCTTCATTCCTTCGTGAATCATAGCCTGAGCCAGAACGGTAGCCGTTGTAGTTCCGTCTCCAGCCACATCGTTTGTCTTGGTAGCAACTTCTTTTACAAGCTGTGCTCCCATGTTTTCAAACGCATCCTCAAGCTCGATCTCTTTTGCGATCGTCACACCGTCGTTTGTGATAAGCGGTGCTCCGAACTGCTTGTCAAGAACTACGTTTCTTCCCTTCGGTCCAAGGGTTACTCTGACTGTATTTGCCAGCTTATCAACACCGGCCTCAAGAGCGCTTCTTGCCTCTACGCCATACTTAATTTCCTTTGCCATTTTTAACTCCTCCAGTCTCTTTACTTTCTATTATTATTCTACAATCGCAAGGATATCGTTCTGCTTTACAATGATGTATTCCTCATCGCCAACCTTAACTTCATTTCCGGCATATTTGGAATAGATCACCTTATCGCCTGCCTTCACATGCATGGTAACTTCTTTGCCGTCTACCATTCCGCCAGGTCCTACCGCGATAACCTCTGCCTGCTGCGGCTTTTCCTGTGATTTGCTTGCCAGGATAATACCAGAAGCCGTCGTCTCTTCTGCCTCAAACTGTTTCAGTACAACTCTGTCTCCTAATGGTACTAATTTCATTTCTATTCCTCCTTGGA
>CAUWNO010000041.1:0-15915 GCA_963559965.1 uncultured Lachnospiraceae bacterium
CCGATCTAATTCCCGCAATTCCTCTGAAAAAAATCCCATCGCCGCCTCCGTATTCTGGCATAACCGGTATGCCTCCTCATACATGGAACGAAATTCAGGATAAGTCTCCAAAAGCCTTACTATTTCTTCCGGCTCCTGTGTCCCAAAAAACATCATCCATGCTTCCCTTTTACTGTTTATATTTTTATTTTGATAGATTTTCCGGAATAAGTCAAGGGAAATAAAGACGTACTTCTGCAGAAGCTTCACCTGAATTCCTGTGTCAGATTGCTGTTCAAAATAATGTATATAATGTTCTGGAAACTGATGGAATTCTCCTGTGCTTTTCTCAAAAAGGATAATGGTATAAACGCTTTTTATATCCTTATAGCTGAATGCTTCTCTTTTTACGCTGCGGATACGCTTATACTGGCGCAGGAGCATATCTGCGCTGTAACAAGCGCTCCGCTCTCCCGGAAATTTATAGCCAATCTTCTGTACCTCCACATTGGCAAGGCTTCCATCCCCCAGTTCTACAATAATATCTGTCACCAGTAAAGAACTTTCGTCTGCGATACGGGTACCGTCATTAGGCAAAACGGCATGGACGCGTACCTTCCGCCCGAGGACCAGAGACAGAAAATCATTGAGACGTTCCGGAACATATTCCGGACTCATTATTTCTTTAAAAATTCCATCATAAAGCAGATTGATTCCTTTCTCGCCGCTGCAAAAATTCAGAAATTCCTCCCGGCGTTCCTCACTCCAACTGTAAAACAGACTGACAAGCCTTCTTTCCTCCTGTATTTCCTGCAGAATTTCCTCCCTCTCCCGGATCATAGGGAAATATTCTTTTAATTTCTTTACAGCCTCCTGATGCTTTATCTTCTGTGTACGCCAGTCTATGACATCCTTTTCTTTCTGCATAAACATTCCGCTCCTTTTTAATTATTTTTCTAAACTCCTGGAATATGCGGTGAGACCTCACCTTGAACTGGAAATTTTTAGATGTTTTAATTATAACATGCTTTCTCAAAAAATACAATCTTTTACATTTCATAAGAATGGAGCCGCTGCTCCATAGATGATTACTCATCTATTTTACAACGACCCCTTTATTTTTTATCCTCATTCTTTTACGCCCAGACGGACGAGTGCTCTTTTCAGCTTTGCCTCCGCCATCCGGTATTCCTGATCTGTCAGACCGCCCTTGGCTATCATCTTCTCCGCGCGCTTCTTCGCATCTGCGGCGCGTTCCCCGTCAATATCTTCCTTCCACTCCCAGGTGGTAGCCAGAAGATGACAGGTTCCATTCATCACCGAAAGCATTCCGCCGATACATGCCGCCTCCCGTCTCGTTCCATCGGCAAGCACGACATAAGCGCGTCCCATACCGAGAGCCGTACAGAAATTGCAGTGTCCTGCCAGTATCTCCAGATCTCCCGTCATGCTTCGGCAGAATATGCGCTCTGCCTCGTCCTCAAACAGCAGTCCGTCCGGCGTTCCGATCCGTAATGGAAATGTCTTCATAGACAGCCTCCTTTACTGCGCCTTTGCTTTTTCAAATACGTCGTCAATCGTTCCGGCAAACAGGAAACAGCTCTCCGGAACGTCGTCGCATTCGCCGTTAAGAATCATGCGGAAACCGCGTAAGGTCTCCTTCAGCGGCACATACTGTCCTGCCATTCCTGTAAACTGCTCTGCCACAGAAAAGCTCTGGGACAGGAAACGCTGCACCTTACGGGCGCGGTTTACGGTAAGCTTATCTTCCTCTGACAGCTCATCCATACCCATAATTGCAATAATATCCTGAAGCTCCTTATAACGCTGCAGGACGCGCTGTACGGAACGCGCAACCTCGTAATGCTCTGTTCCGACTACGTCGGGAGAGAGAATACGGCTTGTGGAATCAAGCGGATCTACCGCCGGATAGATTCCCTGGCTTGCAATATCACGGGAAAGAACTGTCGTCGCATCAAGATGCGTAAAGGTCGTTGCCGGAGCCGGGTCAGTCAGGTCGTCGGCAGGCACATATACAGCCTGAACAGACGTGATAGAACCTTTTCTTGTGGAAGTAATTCTCTCCTGCAGAGCGCCCATCTCTGTAGCCAGCGTAGGCTGATAGCCTACCGCAGACGGCATACGTCCCAGAAGGGCTGAAACCTCTGAACCTGCCTGTGTGAAACGGAAAATGTTGTCAATGAACAGAAGTACATCCTGATTCTTCACATCACGGAAATATTCTGCCATCGTCAGACCCGAAAGTCCGACACGCATACGCGCTCCGGGCGGCTCGTTCATCTGTCCGTAGACCAGCGCCGTCTTATTGATAACTCCACTTTCCTGCATTTCATTGTAAAGATCGTTTCCTTCACGCGTACGCTCGCCTACGCCTGTGAAAACAGAAAGTCCACCGTGAGCCGTTGCCACGTTGTGAATCAGCTCCATGATCAGAACGGTTTTTCCTACTCCCGCTCCTCCGAAGAGACCAATCTTTCCTCCTTTTGCATACGGGCAGATCAGGTCTACTACCTTGATTCCCGTTTCCAGGATCTCCGTTGCCGGCATCTGATCCTCATATGCCGGAGCCGGACGATGAATCGGCCATTTTTCCTTCGTCTCAGGAGCCGGTTTTTCATCTACCGGATCTCCCAGCAGATTAAATACACGGCCGAGACACTCTTCGCCTACGGGAACTGTGATTGGGCTTCCCGTATCGACAGCCTTCGTTCCTCTGACAAGTCCGTCAGTGGAATTCATCGCAATACAGCGTACCGTATTATCACCGATCTGCTGTGCGACCTCCGCCGTCAGCTTTGCGCCTTTATTGTCAATTTCAATGGCATTGAGCAGTGCGGGCAGCTCATCATGCGCAAAGCGGATGTCCAGAACCGGACCAATGACCTGCACTACCTCGCCAATGTGTTTTTCACTCATTCCTGAATCTCCTTATTCTGCTTCCCTGTCCGAAACCTCAGACGCCTTCCGCGCCTCCGACAATCTCTGTGATCTCCTGCGTAATGCTTGCCTGGCGCGCTCTGTTGTAATGCAGGTTCAGCTGTTCAATCATTTCCTCCGCATTGTTCGTCGCCGCTTCCATCGCCATTCTTCTTGCCGCAAGCTCGCTTGCCTGCGCTTCGCAGACTCCGCCGTATATCAGACCTGCCAGATATTCGGGAACAATCGCATCGAATACTTCCTCCGCGCTCGGCTCATAAAGGATCAGATTTCGTATGCTCTTCTTTTCTTCCCCGCTTCTCTTGTCCAGATCTGTCAGCGGCAGAAGAGAGAGCACATCCGCCTGCTGCGACAGCATCGATACAAATCTCGTATAGCATAACTCAATATGACCGAACTCTTTGCCCTTAAATTCACGGCAGAGCATATTCGCCATCTCAAAGCAGTCTGCCACAGATACGTCTGCGATCTCCGCAAACTTTTCTGTCACTATCGGAATTCCTCTTCGCCGGAAGTACTCTACCGCCTTTTTCCCCAGCGGAAGAACCATAAAGTCCTTTCCCTCCGCGGACGCTTCCAGCGCCTTAAACAAATTGCTGTTATAACCGCCCGCAAGCCCTCTGTCTCCAGCCATTACGATATAGCAGTATCTCTCCGATTCCGCCGGCTTCGCATAAACAGACGTAAAATCTGTATTTCCGTCTGCGATGTCCTGAAGCGTATCATAAAGTTCATGAAAATACGGACGGCAGGTTTCCGCGCGTTCCTTTGCCTTACGCAGTTTGGAGGATGCTACGAGTTCCATCGCTTTGGTAATCTGCATCGTACTCTGCACACTTTTAATGCGCAGCTTTACCGATTTCATGTTTGCAGCCATGTGCTTCCTCCTCTATCGCTTATTTTTCAGGTCTTGTATTTAAAAAGTTCTCCGTATACGTATCCAGAGCAGCTTTCAGCTTCTCTTCCGTCTCAGCCTCCAGCTTTCCTGTCGAACGGATCTCCTGCATCACAGAGGCTCCCTGCGCATCCGAATCAAGCCAGGTGTAAAGTCCTGCTTCATAAGCCTTCACATCCTCTGTATCCACGCGTGACAGGATTCCTTTTGTCACGGCATACAGAATTGTAACCTGCTTCTCAACCGGAACAGGAGAATTCTGATTCTGCTTCAGCACTTCTACGATACGTTCTCCCTGCTCAAGACGAGCCTTTGTATCCGCATCCAGATCTGAGCCGAACTGCGCAAAGCTCTGCAGCTCACGGTACTGAGAATACAGAAGCTTCAGCGTTCCGGCAACCTTCTTCATCGCCTTAATCTGTGCATTTCCGCCTACACGGGATACCGAGATACCCGGGTTTACCGCCGGCATAACGCCGGAATGGAAAAGCTCTGTCTCAAGGAAAATCTGACCGTCTGTAATAGAAATTACGTTTGTCGGAATATAAGCTGACACGTCTCCTGCCTGAGTCTCAATAATCGGCAGGGCTGTCAAAGATCCGCCGCCGTGCGCATCGTCCAGCTTCGCCGCACGCTCCAGAAGTCTGGAATGCAAATAGAAAACGTCTCCCGGATATGCCTCACGTCCGGGCGGACGGCGAATCAGCAGGGAGAGTGCACGGTAAGCTACCGCATGCTTGCTCAGGTCATCATAAATAATCAGCACATGCTGTCCTTTGTACATAAAGTATTCGCCCATCGCACATCCTGAATACGGCGCGATATACTGAAGCGGGCTTGCCTCGGAAGCGCTCGCTGATACTACAATGGTGTAATCCATAGCGCCGTTCTTCGTCAGAGTCTCTACGAGACTTGCAACTGTAGAACGTTTCTGCCCGATAGCTACATAAATACAGATAACATCCTTGCCCTTCTGATTGATGATCGTATCTGTCGCAACCGTCGTTTTTCCCGTCTGACGGTCTCCGATAATCAGCTCACGCTGTCCTCTGCCGATCGGAATCATGGCGTCAATCGCCTTGATACCTGTCTGAAGGGGTTCAGACACGGATTTTCTCTCGCAGATTCCCGGAGCCGGGCTTTCAATCGCACGGAACTCCTTCGCTGCAATCGGACCTGCTCCGTCAATGGGCTGACCGAGAGCATTTACTACACGACCTATCATTCCTTCGCCTACCGGAACGGATACAACCTTTCCAGTACGCTTTACCGTCTGTCCTTCTCCGATTTTTTCATCGGAACCGAAGAGTACGACAGACACACTGTTCTCTTCCAGGTTCTGAGCCATACCAAAGCTGCCGTCTTCAAACTCCAGAAGCTCTCCCGACATACAGTTTACAAGACCGCTGACTCTTGCAATACCGTCTCCTACCGTCAGGATAGTTCCTGTCTCATTCTGCTGAATGGCATTGTCATAATATTTGATCTGGCTGCGGATGACCTTGGATATTTCTTCCGGTTTTAATTGCATGTTTCCATTCCATCCTTTAAACAATTATTTCATCCAGTTTTCTGGAAATGCCGGACAGACGGCTCTGCACCGTTCCGTCAAGCTGCTTTCCTTCCAGTTCCACTCGCAGACCTGCCAGAACGGAAGGGTCAACCTTCTGCGTCAGAGCCACGCGTTTTCCGCTGAGCTTCTCCAGACGCGTTCTGAGCGCCTCCGCCTGTTCTTTGCTTAAAGCGACTGCGCTTGTCACAACCGCTTCCGCGATTCCATGATCTGCGTTGTAGCGCCGTATGAACTCTTCGCAGCAGCCTGCGTACTCCGAGAGGAGATTCCGTTCACACAAGAGCTTTATAAAATTCACCAGATACCTCTCCGCCTGAGTTCCAAAGGCTTCTTCAACAAGCTTCAGGCTCTCCTCCTTCGGAACGACCGGCTCCTGAAGAAGCTTCATATAATCCGGATTCTCACGAAAGATCTGACGGATTTCCTTCATCTCTTCCAGTATGGTATCTGCGAGCTGTTCCTCCGCGGCGAGGTCGTAAAGACTGCCGCCGTAGATCTGTGCAGCCTGTGTCATAATGCCTCACCTACATTTGAAATAAACTCGTCAATCAGTTTCGCATGGTCCTCTTCGCTGATTTCACGCTCGATGACCTTTCCGGCAATCTCCATCGCAATACCGCCAATTTCATCCTTGATCTCATTGACAGCCTTCTTCTTTTCCTGCGCGATGTCGCTTTCTGCTTTTGTCTTCAGCGCAGCAGCCTGGCGGGAAGCTTCCTTCAGCATTTCTTCACTCTGTACTGCAGCCGTTTTCTGCGCCGTCATGAGAATCTCGTTTGCCTTTGTCTTTGCCTCCAGCATATTCTGCTCATATTCCGCCTTGATGGCTTCCGCCTCTTCCTTTGCCTGCGCAGCATCCTGAATCTTTGCATCCGCCAGAGCCCTGCGCTCCTCCAGAATCCTGTTGACAGGCTTAAACAGAAATCTCTTAATCAGATAAACCTGTATGAAGAGGTTTGCAATCTGCGCGATAAAAGTCCATGGTACGATTCCAACCAAATTCTGTACTACGTCCATATCTGCAACCTCCTGTTTCTTTTTCTCCGACGCCGATTATCCCAGGAAGTTCATGAACATGCCGGGAGCTACGAAGATAAGAAGCAGACCGGTTACAAAACCATAAATACCTGTTGTCTCCGCAATAGCACATCCGAGAAGCATTGTCGGCGTAACCTCGCTTCTGCACTCGGGCTGACGTCCGATAGCTTCCAAAGCCTTTGCTACTGCATTACCCTCTCCAATACCAGGTCCGATACCGGCGATAAGCGCCAGTCCTGCTCCAATTGCACATCCTGCCAACGCGATACCTTTTGCAAGTAACTGAAATTCCATAATGAAATCCTCCTGTCATCTACTTTTTAATACCTGTGTTTAAATGTTTGTCTTTGTTTCATTGTTTGTCTTCTTTTTCTTATTGTTTCCTGTTCCCCTGCGGTTTCCGCCGGCAGCCTACTCTTCCGCAGCATTCGCGATATACATAATCGTCAGCATACAGAAAATAAACGCCTGCATAAATCCTGAGAACCAGTCAAAATATACCGAAAGGATAGCCGGAACACCGACATCCAAAATCGGAATCATAGAAAGCAGCTCGCCAAGCGCTCCCGGAAGCAGTCCGAAGAGTCTCGAGCTTGCCAGCGCCAGCGCCCCGTAAATCAGACCATTGATAACAACGCCGGACAAAATATTTCCAAAATGACGGCACGCCATACTGATAGGTGTCGCCAGCTCCGACAGCACATTGAATGGAGTCATAATCGCTATCGGCGTCGTAAAGCTCTTCAGGTATCCCCCGAAGCCGCTGGTTTTAATCTTCTGCGCCGTAATCATGACGAATACCACGATTGCCCATGCCGCCTCTGTTGACAAATCTGCCGTAGGGCTTCTCAAGCCCACCAGACTTATCATGTTTGACACTACGCTTGTGGCAAAAAGCGCTGCCACAAAGGGAATCAGACGCCGGAACTTTTCGCCTGCATTTCCGATGACAAACTTATTCGCCATCTCTACCAGCATCTCTGCGGCAGCCTGTCGCTTCGATATTTTCTCCACCTTCAAATCATGTGTCAGCCAGATACACAAACCTGTGATAACAAGCATCACAATCCAGCTCACAACCATGGTCTCGCTGATCTGAAGATCTCCAAGTATCGGAATGTCGGTGTGAATGGTAAAAAAGACCTTTGCACCCGATACATCCAATTCCATACCTTTTCACCTCCTGTCCCGTCTTCCCTGTTTTATTTTTTGAAAATTCCCATAATTTTTATTCCTGCTGATGGGAACAGCAGCGGCAGAATCCCTGCCACGAAATGAAAGCAGGGAGCCGCAATCGCAACAATCACCCAAACCATCTGAAAAAACATCCGTTTTGAGTAACTTGCTTTCATCCACATTTTCGCTTCTTTTTCATCGGCGGCTGCAACCACCCTCTGGACTGTAAGACCCATCCACAGAAAATTCAGCACGGCAACGGCAGCTCCGGCAATTCCGCCAAGAAATACCGTATAGTCGAACGGCACTTTCTCCGGCATCGCCATATGCAGAACTGCATATACGATCCACATCAGTACCACTCCTACTCCCGTACTTACAGCCACCTTTCCGGTCTCCTGTCTGACAGCTGGCTGTATCTCTCCAAATAACTTGCCCATATCCGTTCCTTTCTCTGTACGTCTTTGCAGGGAGGAAAGCTGCGCATATCCTTCCCTCTTGCTCAAACGCTACGCGTGTCCGTTAAAGGCTGCCCCCTTTTTCTTCTCCTTCTTTTCCTCTTTTTTCAGCACCGACAGGTACAGCTTCCATGCCACCATACCGGAACTTCCAAGTCCGAAGAAGAAACCCGGGATATACACCCATGCGCCGACACCCGCTTTAGACTGCAGCAGCCAGCACGCTCCCAGACACATCAGCAGGGGAGTAATGAAGGAAAGCCCAAACTGCGACAGCATCGTCAGATTTCTCATAATATCCATCCACTGCTTCACAGGCTTCATACTTCCCGCTCCTTTCCTGACGCCGCGCCCGGACAATTCCGCCGACGTCATTCTTTGATATTACCCTCTTTATTCTTTGAAGTCAATATACAAATCGCCATAAATGCCCGATCTTTTTCTGTCAAAATTCCTTTATTTTACGCGGTTTTTCGGGTTTCTTCCTATTATAAATAGATACCAGATACGCTATCAGAAACAGCAGCGCCATCTGCGTGCTCATCAGGGCATAATCCATATTCATAAGAACAAGAACTGCCAGCCACATACCGGCTATAAGAAAATTTCTTCCTTTCACTGTCGTGTAGAGTACAATTCCGAAAAACAGAAGTACAAAACAGATTCCTACAGGAATCGAAAACCGGAGCATCTGATTCAGAAAAACGTTGTGTCCGTTGTTGATAAACCATCCCTCTGCCACTTCAATCGCAGACTGCCCGAAACGCATTCCCCAGCCCTGGGGATATTCCCCAATTACACGCCACGCTGCCTTCCAGATCGGAAGTCTGTTGCCCAGCGACCAGATATCGCGCTCTGACATCACCTTAAATGCCACGCCCCCGGCTGCCAGTAAAACTATGCCTGCCGCAGGAATATGCCATTTCTTAAATCGGAACGTTTTCCATTCCACTCTGTCGAGAACTGCTCCGAAAAAGATCAGAAAAACGCCTGCAATCCCCGTCCAGGAATGCGTCAGATAAAGACAGAGCAACAGAACAGACATACTCAGACAGAACGTCGTTTTATTTTTAAATTTTTTCCGATAAGCCGCAAACAGCGCTGCGAACGTGACCAGCATCAGCGCATATTCACTTTTATGGCTGTAAATCCAGTAGTGTCTCGACTCATAAAAATTTTCAGGAAGCTCAAAAAATATAAACTGGTTATTGCAAATCAAAAAATTGGTATAACCCATAAAATAATAAATGATGCTTCCTATATTCGACAGAACAATACAATGAATCAGGAAGCGGATATTGTCATGCTTCTCCCCCTCCGGTCTGACAAGACCGCCAAACAGAAGACCTGCCAGAAGAAACGCCGTCGTATTATTAATCTGCTCCCAGTACCAGTGAAGATATTTCCGGTTAAAATAAAGGCTCAGAAGATTATACAGAAGCAGTATTCCGAAAAACAGTGCTCCCGCCAGAGAAATTTTCTTCTTTTTCTCGTTTTTCCCGCTGTTTTTTATAACCTGCACCGCCATATAGAGCGTCAGAAGAAAATAACTGCAGGTAAAACCTGCATAATATGCGCTCTGATACACATCAGTATGAGGACTATAAAAAGCAGGAAACAGCAGCATAAATATAAACGCGCCCTTTAAGAGCCACGAATCCATTTCTTTTTCTTTTATCCAGTTCATGATCTTACTCCTCTCTGTTATTTTATTATATCTCATACGGGAAACATTTGACAAGCAATCCTCTCTCTTTTGTAAATTTCCAATTCTATAAGATTTTTCTCGCTTCAATTTCCAAAATATGATATGATAAAAAATAACTATTTCAACAGATAAACGAGGGAGTATTGTTATGGTAGAAGTTATCAAGGAAATCAATGAAACTGTCAACGGCCTCGTCTGGGGAATTCCAGCTATGGTCTGTATCCTCGGCGTAGGTCTGTACCTGAGCTTCCGGACGCGTTTTATCCAGTTCCGCAAATTCGGCTATACTTTTAAGGTTACGCTCGGAAGAATCTTTCAGAAAAAAAGCGCTGCTGACGGCTCTGTAACACCCTTTCAGGCAGTCTGCACCGCGCTTGCTGCCACAGTAGGAACCGGAAATATCGCCGGGGTGGCCGGAGCCATCGCTCTTGGCGGGCCGGGAGCCGTATTCTGGATGTGGATCTCTTCTCTTCTTGGAATGTGTACAAAATTCTCAGAAGTCACTCTTGCCGTTCACTTCCGCGAAAAAAACAAACAGGGCGACTGGGTCGGCGGACCGATGTACTATATCAAAAATGGTCTTGGGCCACGCTGGAGATGGCTTGCCGTGCTTTTCTCCGTCCTTGGTATTCTGACTGTTTTCGGTACGGGCAACGCAACGCAGGTCAACACCATCACTACAGCTATCGATTCCGCTCTTTTAAACTACTCCCTGATATCGCCCGACTTTATAAAAACCTTTAATCTGATCCTGGGTATTGTTATCGCCGTTGCCGTCGCTCTCGTTCTCCTCGGAGGAATCAAGCGCATCGGTCAGGTAACAGAAAAACTCGTTCCCTTCATGGCACTTCTCTATATCCTTCTTGCGTTCGGCGTTATCGTTCTTCATATTGATCATGTCCCCGCCGTGTTCCGCTCTATTTTTGAAGGTGCCTTCTCTCCGTCCGCGGTAACCGGAGGCGTAGTGGGAAGTATGTTCCTCAGCCTGAAAAACGGCGTATCGCGCGGTATCTTTTCCAACGAGGCTGGTCTTGGTACCGGTTCTATCGCCCATGCTGCCGCAGATACGCACGATCCTGTATATCAGGGATACCTTGGAATCTTTGAGGTATTTACCGATACGATTATCATTTGTACGACCACAGCCCTCGTTATCCTTTGCAGCGGCGTGCCCATCGAATACGGAGCTGCCGCAGGAGCCGAGCTGACAATCAGCGGCTTTACATCCACCTACGGAAACTGGATTTCCATCTTTACCGCCGTGGCACTCTGCTGTTTTGCCTTCTCTACAATTCTGGGCTGGGGACTCTACGGTACGCGCTGCATCGAATTTCTCTTCGGCTCCCGCGTCAACCGTCCGTTTATGCTCGTCTATTCAGCAGTAGCCATTCTCGGAGCCACCATGGATCTGGGGCTTCTCTGGGGAATCGCTGAGACCTTCAATGGTCTGATGTCTATCCCGAACCTTATTGCCCTCTTCCTGCTGGGCAGTACAATGGTTAAGCTTGTGCAGGCGCCGAAAAAGAAATAGCCATAACAAAAGACCATACAACAGGCGAAACTGTCTGCTGTATGGTCTTTTCTGTTTTATCCGTCAACCTTCCTCCGACTTGTCCCGAACAGACTCTTTTATTTCAAGATAAGTCTCCTCATAAGATTTTCCTGTTCTCTGCGCAAACTCTCTCACATCTTCGTATTCAGGATAAAAAAACTCTTCTCCCTCCGGCGTTTCACACACCTTTACCCGTGCACGTCCGGACTTCGTTTCTGTCTCGCAGATTCTGCGTTTCAGCATGTCCCGCACAACCCGGCTTCTCCGCACACCGATCGTCGTTGTCTCACGAAACAGTATCGCATCCATTTCCCGGATTCTGTCCTCCTCGCAAATCACAGTTATTTTATATGCCGGACGATTTTTCTTCATATACACAGGCGTAAAAAATACATCTCTGGCTCCTGCCTTCAAAAGACATTCCATTGTATAGCCAAGGCATTCTCCGGAACAGTCGTCTACGTTGCTCTCTAACTGCCAGAATTCCTCTGTCTCTTCCTCCTCAATCAGCATCGCACGGAGAACATTGGCTCTGGAAAACTTTTTCTTTCCTGCACCGATTCCTGTTTTTCTGACAGTAAACCGCTCCGGTCTGCATCCTTCTGACAAGGCTGCTATCGCCGCTCCGGTAGGCGTAACCATCTCCCCTTCTTCTTCTGTCTGAAAAAGCGTAAGATGATGAACTGCCGCTATCTCCAGCACAGCCGGAACAGGAACAGGAAGTATCCCGTGCTGACAGCGCACATGACCGCTGCCCTCCCAGAGCGCGGAGACAAGAACCTTTTCTATGCCCAGCTCCTCCATGCATGCCGCTGTCCCTACGATATCTACAATAGAATCAACAGCTCCCACTTCGTGAAAATGAACTTCTTCCGGCGGTTTCCCGTGGACACGTCCCTCCGCCTCTGCCACCGTCTGGAACATCCGGCGCGACAGTTCCAGAACTCTCGGCTTAAGATCTGCGCCTTCCAGCAGTTCCTCTATATCTTTCCAGGTCCTGTGACAGTGCGTATGCTCTGTGATACGGACGTCAAAATCTACCGCCCTTACCCCTTCCTTATCTGCCTCTCCTATTACAATCTCATATCCCTTCAACGGGAGCTTCTCAAGCGTTCTGCGTAAGTTTTCCTCCGTCGCCCCAAGTCCGAGAAGCGCTGCCACCGTCATATCTCCGCTGATACCGGAGCGGCATTCCAGATATAAGGTATTTCCTCTGTTCATTTTTCTTATCTCTCCTCTTTTTTCCCAAATGTCTGCCGGTTAATCTGCGTTGCCACATAAGCCGCTCCATAGCCGTTGTCTATATTTACGACCGTAATTCCATTCGCACAGGAATTCAGCATTGTCAGAAGAGCCGAAACGCCTCCGAAGCTCGCACCGTACCCCACTGAGGTAGGAACTGCTATCACAGGAACGTCCACAAGCCCTGCTACAACTCCTGCCAGCGCCCCTTCCATGCCTGCCGCCGCAATCACACAGCTTGCTCCCTGAAACGCCTCCATATTGGAAAGCAATCTGTGTATGCCAGCCACTCCTACATCAAAGAGCCTTGTAACTGCTGTCCCAAAAAATTCCGCGGTCTGTGCCGCCTCCTCCGCAACAGGAACGTCCGCTGTGCCGCCAGTGCAGACGACTATTTTCCCAATCTGATCCTTTTTATGTCTCTCCAGCTTCAGGATACCTGACACCCTGTCCCATACGACCTCCGGCACTTTCTCTTTTACCGCTTCATATTGCTCTTGTACCGCTCTTGTACCGAGAATATCTGTCCCTTCCGCTGCAAGCGTCTGATATATTTTCACAAGATGTTCCGTTGTCTTCCCCTGACAATAAATCACCTCTTCAAACCCCTGCCGGAGCCTGCGGTGATGATCAAGCTTGGCAAATCCCAAATCCTCATAGGGAAGGGTTTTAAGTCTCGCCTCTACCTCTTCTATCGAAATCTCATTATTTTTCACCTGCGTCAAAAGCTTTGTTACGTCCATCTGTGTTCCTTTTTCCTCCGTTGTCTGCCGCCTGTTTTAAAAATTGCCGCACGCTGTTCTGCATATATAAAAATATTATATCATGCAGATATTGTTCTTTTCAATCACCGGAAATTTCTCTTTCCTTCAACCTTTTTCCGCATTTTAAAACCGGATATCCGGGACTTTTCTTTCCCCGAATATCCGGTTTTTTATATCACCACTACATCTCCCTCATACCGCTGCGCAGAGCCTTCACTCTGCGCAGCAGTGATATTCTTTATTATCTGATTGTCTTATACAGCGGTCCGTAAGCCTGACACGCTCTGTAGTCCTGACCCTCTTTGTCCATACCAAATGCATTCCATGCAGCCGGGCGGAAAATTTCCTCTTCCGGAACGTTGTGCATGCAAACCGGGATTCTCAGCATAGAGCACATGGTAATCAGATCCGCACCAATATGACCATAGCTGATTGCACCGTGGTTTGCTCCCCAGTTATTCATTACGTCATATGCACTCTTGAACGCGCCCTTGCCTGTACATCTCGGTGTAAACCATGTGCAGGGCCATGTGGGGTTCGTACGCTCCATAAGTGTGTCGGATACATCGTCCGGAAGGTTCACTGTCCAGCCCTCTGCAATCTGCAGAACCGGTCCAAGTCCCTTTACAAGATTCAGACGAATCATAGTAACAGGCATCTCCGCTCTTGTTGTAAAATGAGAAGAGAATCCGCCGCCGCGGAAGTTATCAAAGCCAGCCTCACACCATACGGTTGCGTCTGTCATCTTCTTGATATCTTCATCCGTTACATCCCACCACTGCTTCATAACAGCGTTTCCATTTTCATCCCTGCACTCGCCACAGGCATCCAGGCAGGCTGCGCCGGAGTTCAGAAGATGGATAATACCGCCGTTCTCCTTTGCACGTCCTTCCATATCATAACCAGTCACACGCTTGGTAGCCTCAGGCGACCAGAAAGTACGAACGTCTGCGAAAATCTGCGCACGGCCTGTCAGGAGCTTCATAAACAGCATTCCAAGTCCGTTCAGAATATCATTCTCTGTCGCCAGAACCATAGGCTCCTTCTTTCCTTCAAAATCGAAGGAAGAATTAAGAACAGCCTCCGGATAATCACAGTTCGGCCAATGGTCTGTCCACTGACGCTGTCCCTGGAATCCTGCTGCAATCGCATTGTGACCAACCATCTCCTCTTCAAATCCTTCCGGAAGATTCGGGTTGCCCTGCATCAAATCCTTGATAATGCAGTACATCTTGATCGTAAACTCCCACTGCTTATCCTTCTCTTCACGGCTGAACTTAACGAAATCAGGATTGTCGTCACGGCCTTCCTTACAATGTTCTTTCGTCCAGGCAAGCGCCTTTTCAAACTCTTCTTTATTGTAAATGCCTTCTTCCATACGGCGAAGAATTTCTACTTCATCTACGGATTCTACACGCAGTCCCAGGTACTCTTCCATAAATGCCTGGTCCATAATAGATCCGCCGATACCCATACATACAGAACCAATCTGCAGATAAGATTTTCCTTTCATGCTGGCTGCCGCTACTGCTGCACGTCCAAAACGAAGAAGTTTTTCCTTTACGTCATCCGGAATCTCCATAACCTGATCACGATCCTGAACCTCATGTCCGTAGATTCCAAATGCAGGAAGTCCCTTCTGTGCATGTGTAGCCAGAACTGACGCCAGATATACAGCTCCCGGTCTCTCTGTTCCGTTGAAGCCCCATACTCCCTTTATGGTAAACGGATCGGTATCCATCGTCTCCGAACCGTAGCACCAGCAGGGCGTTACAGTAAGCGTAATATCAACGCCTTCCTTGCGGAATTTCTCTGCGCAGGCTGCTGATTCCGGAACACGTCCGATTGTTGTGTCTGCAATTACAACCCGAACAGGCTCTCCGTTGGAATAACGAAGATTCTCTTCAAACAACTGCTTCGCAACCTTTGCCAGACCCATTGTCTGATCCTCCAGACTTTCTCTCAACTTCATAGGTCCGCGTCTTCCGTCGATTACGGGACGGATGCCGATTACAGGATAACCGCCAACTAATGCCTTATTTGCCACTTTCATACCCTCCATTTTCTTTTATTTCCCCACAAAACAGAAAAGCTCTGTTTCCAGTTTCAGATATTTATATTATAAAGGATCTTTCTTAAATTTGCACGCAAATTTCTATTCTGATATGGACATTTTTTGTGCTAATTGATATACTTTTTCTATATCAAAACAGGTTTTTTGTTCAGAAAGCACATGAGTTGACAGAAAGAGGAGGCATTACTTTATGAAAGCCTTTCACGAAGTGAGAAGTTACGATTCTGATTTTATGGTATGGCATTCACGCTATGAAAATATCGGATTTCTCGCACATTGGCATAAGGAAATAGAACTTATTTATATACGCTCCGGCTGCTGCCCCCTAAGCATCACCGATCACACCTTTATTGCGCATGCCGGTGATCTCGCCATATGCGAAAGCGGAGCCATCCACTACAGCGATTCTCACGGAATGGACAATTCTCTTGATTTTATTATTTTCGATACATCTATCCTGAGTTCTCTCTTTCAAAATCCAGGCTTTGTCTGTCCTCT
>CAUWNO010000042.1:0-15806 GCA_963559965.1 uncultured Lachnospiraceae bacterium
GATTTTAAGACCAAAGGCAATATTTTCATAGACGCTCAGATGGGGAAACAGGGCGTACTTCTGAAACACCGTATTCAGCTCTCTCTCATACGGAGGTTTTTTGCTGATCTCTTCCCCGTCAAAAATTACGCTTCCTTCGTCTGCGTCGAGGAAACCTCCCAGAATACGCAGCAGCGTCGTCTTTCCGCAGCCGCTGGGTCCCAGAAGCGTAACAAATTCCTTTTCATAAATGTCGAGATTGACTCCCTTTAAAACGATCTGCCCGTCAAAATTTTTTACGATATTACGGAAGCTAATCAGTTTTTTCCGTTCCATTTCACTTTCCCTCCTCAAAACATAGGCGGCGTGGTAATCCACAATACTTTCGCCTCGCTGTTTCCATGATTGTACAGATAATGGCTCCTTGTGCCGTCCAGATAAAACGTTTCCTGCGCCTTTACCTTATACTTCTTGTTGCCGCATACGACCGTAACTGCCCCTCGCAGTACATAGCCGAATTCTTCTCCCTGATGAGCCAGCATCTCATGGCTTTTCCCATGCGGATGCAGTGTCAGCAGAATCGGCTCCATCTTATTTTTCTGAGCATTGGGAATCACCCATTCAATACTGTAATCCGGCTGCTCGTCCACAAAAAAATCCTGGACAGAAAAGACAACCTGCCGCTCCGGCTCCTCATGAAAGAAGTCTGACAGACTGCTTCCCAGAGCCTCCAGAATATCTTCCAGAGTCGAAATGCTGGGCATTGTCAGATTCCGCTCTACCTGCGACAGAAAGCCCTTCGTCAGCTCACACCTTGACGCCAGGTCTCCCAGTGTCAAATCATTTTGAAGTCTCAGCTCCTTCAGCTTCTTTCCAATATCCAAAAGCTACACCTCCCGCCCTCAGAAGTTTAATAACACTAAACCTTTTTTTAAAAATTACAGAACAATCCTCATTATACACTGATATGGAGAAAATGCAATAGATTTTTTATCATTCTCAGACATAGGGCGCTTAGACAAATCGAGGATTTAGCCGCGTATGCGGCGGTGAGCAGCGTTAGCTGCGCAAATCCGAGATGCATGGCTGATCAGTTACTTTTTTTTAATTTTCAAAAAAAGTTCTTGCATTCCTCAAAAAACTATGATATATTAATCAAGCTGACAGCAAACAGCACAGATGGTCGATTGGTCAAGCGGTTAAGACGCCGCCCTCTCACGGCGGAAACAGGGGTTCGATTCCCCTATCGACTGCTAAAAAAGCTCCTGATACTCAGGAGCTTTTTTCTTTGTCTGAAATTTGCAATTCAAATATCTTCTTTTGTAACCATTTCTCTTACAAACACATAATTTTTCTCATCCGACGCCTTCTCATCGAAATGAAAGCCCAGCCCCTCAAATTTCTTCGCTTCTTCCGGCTTTTCTGCCTTATGTTCCGCAAGAAAACGAACCATCTCGCCGCGCGCCATTTTTGCGTATGTTCCCTTTTGAACGATTTTACTTCCGTTTCGTTCTCCAAAGACGCAGGTAATGAATCGATCCTCCGGCTCCAGAAAACGCTCGACACAGCGGGAATATTCTTTCGACGCCAGATTCAGAATGGTATGCCCCTTCACTGCCTCGTACAGGCTGTTTCCCCAAAACTCATAAAGATCCCGGAAACCATCACAGGAGAGCTTTGCCTGCATCTCAAGTCTGTAGGGCGTCACTCCGTCCATAGGACGTAAGATTCCGTAAAATCCGGAAAGAATCCGAAGATGCTCCTGCACCCATTCCAGCATCTGCGTTTCAAATACGGCAGGCGCCATATACTGGTACTGAATTCCTTCATAGGAAAGAACGGCAGGCGTAAGCCCCCTGTGAAGCTCCATCTTCTGGATGCGTTCATAATTCTGCCGGGCAAGCTTCTCATTACAACTCCAGAGTTCTTTCGCTTCCTCAAAGGAAAGCTTTCTCATCTGCGCAAGAATGCTTTCTGTCCTTTCAAGGAATACCGGTTCTCCTGCAAAAGCAAGAGAATCGGTATCTTCCTTCATCTTTTTCGCGGGAGAAATCAAAACCCTCATGAAAGAGCCTCCAGCATCTGCGCAGGATTCTCTGCCGCCTTTACCTTATCGGACGCATGGATAATGATTCCATTTTCGTCAATCAGATACGTCGTGCGGACTACGCCCATCGATACCTTCCCGTAATTTTTCTTTTCCTTCCAGACGTCGTAAGCCTGTATTGCCTGAAGCTCCGGATCGGAAAGAAGCGTAAAGGTAAGCCCCTGCTTTTCCTCAAAACGCTTATGTGAAGCTACGGAATCCTTGCTTACACCAAGAATCACCGCGCCCTTTTCCTCAAACTGCGGACGAAGCTCCGAAAACCCGCACGCCTGTTTTGTACAACCCGGCGTATTGTCTTTGGGATAAAAATAAAGAATGACCTTCTTTCCTGCATACTCTGAAAGTGTATGCACCACTCCATTCTGATCCGGAAGAGAAAACTCCGGCGCCTTCATTCCTGTCTCTAACATGTTTATTTCCTCCTTATATCATATCTTATTCTTTTTCAGTAATTCTCCCGTCTTCATCGACGGCGGCGTTCTCTGACAGGGCTTCCAGTTCTCTGTAAAAATCCTGCCGTTTTTCCGGCTCCAGAAGGCGCATCTGATTCGCCTCGCTGACACAGGGAACTGCTTCTATGGCAATTCCCTCTTCCTGTAAAAGCAGCCTTACAAGCATGGTCTGATAAGAGCTGTTGCTGAATATAAAATTGCCCAGACTGTAAAATACAGGCTTACCGCTGTAATATTCCACTCCCTGAAGCACATGCGGATGCGCGCCTATGACGGCGTCTGCCCCTGCGTCGATATACTGATGTGCAAGCGTCCTCTGGTATTCCTCCGGCTCCGTGCTTTTCTCTATTCCCCAGTGTACATAGACAACTACGAAATCACAGCTTTCTTTCGCTTTTCCAATCTCTTCCAGAAGAAGTTTTGGATCGTACGTCGAAAAAAGACCGGAACTGTGGGCAGACGCTGTCCAGGAATACTCCGGTATCACCCGCGTCGCTCCCAGAATTCCTATGGTCTTATCTCCCTCCTGAAACGTCTGAAGCCGTTTTGCCTCCTCAAGATTTTCTCCGGCTCCCACATGAGAGATTCCTTCTCTGTCAAGAAGCTCCAGCGTCTCTGTCAAAGGTCCCCTTCCAAAATCGAGCATATGATTATTTGCCAGCGTAACGATGTCCGCTCCAAGCTCGTTGAGAACAGAGACGTAGGAAGGATCGATCCGGAAGGTATACTGCTTGTCCTCCGCCGCCTCACCCGTTGTTCCAAAGGGAAACTCCTGATTCAGCATAAAAATATCTGCGTCTTTCGTCACATCCAGAAGTTCTGCAGAAGCAGCCGCCTCAATGCCTTTCTGTCTGTACTTGTCCTGCAGAAGATCGGTCAGGAACAGATCGCCTGCAAAAAGAAGGCTTACCGTTTCTTTGTCCTCTCCGTTTTCTGCCTGCCCTGTCCCTTCTGCTTCTCCTGTCTCTTCCGCTTCTTCTGTCCCTTCTGTCTTTTCTTCCTCTTCCGCCTCTTCTCCTTCTGCCTTTTCCTCATTTTCCTGTGCGCTTTGAGGAACAATCACCCGGGCATGAGGGACTTCTACGGAAGACGTCAGGATTTCCGAACGGAACTGTTCAAAAAAGCCCGCTGCGCAGGCTGTTCCCAGAACAGCGGCAAGCGTCAGAGCTGCTATGCAGCTTCCTTTTATCAATGCCCTGAAAAACTTTTTCATATGGCTCTCCTTCGCTCTTCTTTGCTTTTTCAGTATACCCGTTTCCATAGAAAAAGGCAACAGTCCGCCGGGAGGAAGGACTGCTGCCATCTGTATTTTCGCTGCTCTGAAGCAGCCTTATTTTTTGTGTGTTTCAGAAATCGGCGTGCTGTATCCGATAAAATGATTCTGATAGAGAATCTGAAAAAATTTTACCAGACGATCCAGAACCGGCTCCGCCTTCTCCCCGAACTCTTCTTTTACGAGGAGGCTGATATCATATATCGTCCTTTTTCCGTCCATCTGCTGCCATGCAAAGCTTCCGACTTCATCCAGACTGATATGACTCTCCTTCGGACGCTTAAAGAATTTCTGCGCCAGACGGTTATAAAAGCCTTTGTTCTGAACATGAATCACAACCTGTTTCTTTTCATTCAAGTCCCAGCTATGCTCCGGCGCGCACACCGGAACATAGTCAAGGTAGTTTTTCTTTTTTTTCATTTATTTGTTCTTTCTCCAGAGCGTAACCTTAAAAAGAGTAAGGATCAGCAGAGCAAAGAATACCAGTCCGCCGATATTAGAATGAATCGGAGTTCCTGAAACAAGTCCGCCGAGGAATCCTCCAAAGTTCTCATATCCCGCCATCGGAATAATTGCAAATACTGCAAGAAGAATTCCAATAAGACCCTCGCCTGCGATCAGACCGGAACAGTACAGAACACCGTTCTCGACCATATTCTTCTTTTTCTTCTCGTCTTTATTTTTACGCTTCTCAATAACAAGACGAACAAGTCCTCCAACCATCATCGGAGTGCTCAGGTGAATCGGCAGATAGAGACCTACGGCAAACGGAAGAACCGGAATTCCGAGGATCTCCACTACGATACCGATAAATACTCCCACCAGAACAAGGTTCCAGGGAAGATTTCCTCCCATAACGCCTTCCACGATCATCTTCATCAGCATAGCCTGCGGAGCCGGAAGATCGGGAGTATTGTAACCCCATGCCGCGTTCAGAAGGTAAAGGATAGCTCCGATGGCAATCGCGGATACAACGACACCGATGATCTCACCGATCTGCTGACGGTACGGAGTAGCTCCTACAATGTAGCCTGTCTTCAGGTCCTGAGAAGTATCTCCCGCAATTGCCGCAACAATACAGATAACGGAACCGATAGCGATAGCTGCTGTCATTCCTGCCTGTCCTACCTGACCTGTAGCCTTCAGAAGAAGCGTCGTTACAAGAAGCGTTGCAATAGCCATACCGGATACCGGATTGTTACTGCTTCCGATCAGACCTACCATACGGGAGGAAACCGTCGCGAAGAAGAATCCGAAGATCACGATAAGACATGCGCTGAAAAAGTTCACCGGTACAACCGGTACGAGCCAGATGACAACTGCCAGAACAAGAATTCCGATTACGATTACGCTCATCGGAAGATCCTTGTCTGTACGAAGACCTGTATCTGCTCCGCCCTTTCCGTATCCCTTCAGAGCGTCACGGAAGGTGCGGACAATAAGCGGCATCGCCTTAATCAGGCTGATCACACCGCCGGCTGCAACAGCGCCCGCGCCGATGTATTTGATGTAGTTTGTCCAGATAGCGAAGGAACCTTCCGTTGCATACAGCTCTCCTACCGATATTGTCGCCGGGAAAAGTACGATGTCTTTTCCGAACAGGATAATAAGAGGCATCAGAACGAACCATGCGGTAACACCGCCTGCGAACAGGTAAGAAGAAATCTTTGTACCGCAGATGTAGCCTACGCCCAGAAGAGCCGGAAGCACATCGATACCAACTCCGGATCCTGCGTAAGCGGGAATCTCATAATGAACCTCGCTGGGGAAGAGCTTGAGTCCGTCTGCAATAAATTTGTACACAGCGGCAATTCCAAGACCCTTAAATACGATACCAGCCTTCTCTCCGCCTTCCTCGCCTGCCAGAAGAACCTCTGCGCATGCCTGTCCTTCCGGATAAGGAAGTACGCCGTGCTCCTGAACAATCAGAGCTTTACGAAGCGGAACCATGAAGAGAACTCCGAGCATACCGCCGATAGCAGCGATAATCGCAATCTCAAGAAGAGACGGAGTGCTTGTTCCCCACTCAGCAGCCCACAGGAAAAGCGCCGGCATGGTAAAGATGGCACCTGCCGCTACGGACTCTCCCGCAGAACCGATGGTCTGTACGATATTATTCTCCAGAACAGAATCTCTGCGGAGAATTACACGAATAATTCCCATGGAGATAACTGCTGCCGGAATGGATGCAGAAACTGTCATACCAACGCGCAATCCAAGGTATGCGTTTGCGCCGCCGAATAACACAGCCAGCAGAATACCCAGAATCACTGACGTAGCCGTAAATTCCGGAACGTTTTTCTCTGCCGGAACAAACGGTTTAAAATTGTTATCACTCATAATCTTTCTCCTTTTCCTCTGGTTTTCAGTCCGTTTCTCCCGATCGTAACCAAAAACCGGATGTCCTGCTTATTGTACCACAGTCCGCGTGTGTTAGACAACTGTTTTTTTCTTCTACTCTTCTACGGGCATCCTCTGTCCTCTAAAAGGTCCGTCCCGTCTGCCGCAGAAGTGGCAAGAAAGTCGCAGCGTTCGTTCTGTTCGTGACCGTCATGTCCCTTCACCCAGATAAAACTGACCTCATGAGGCTCCTTTGCTTTTAAAAGCCGCTGCCAGAGATCCACATTTTTTACAGGTCCTGCGCTTCCTCTCCAGTTCTTTTTCAGCCATCCGTCTACCCAGCGCTTATTAAAGGCGTCCGTCACATATTTTGAATCGGAATATACCTCCACGCGGCACGGTCTGTTCAAAGCCTCCAATCCGGCAATCACCGCCATAAGCTCCATGCGGTTATTCGTCGTTCTCTTATATCCCTGGCTGTATTCCCGAACGTGAAGCTGTCCCTTTGTGTCCTCATACGTCAGTATCACGCCGTAACCTCCCGGTCCGTCAGGGTTTCCCCTTGCCGCGCCGTCTGTATAAATCTTTACCAGCATAACCTTCCCTCCTTTTTCACTGCTGTTCCAGACATAATTTTCCAAGAAATGAAAAGGGACACACCAGCCGGTGTGTCCCCGATGCAGTATCTATAATACTAACGGATTCCCGTTCCAAATGCAAGACTTCTCTTTACAGAAGAGCCAGCAGAACAAAGTTCAGAATAAACAGGAAGGTGCAGACCCAGAGAATCGGATGAACCTCTTTTGTCTGTTTCTTGCAGATCTTTACGATGCAGTAGAAAATAAATCCTGCCGCAATACCGTAGGAAATGCTGTAGCACAGAGCCATGAATACGCCTGCGAAGAATGCCGGAATCGCTTCCGCCAGATCTTCCCAGTTGATCTCCTTGAAGGAAGAAGTCATCATCATTCCTACTGCCACAAGAGCCGGAGCCGTAGCTGCAGAGGGAACTGCGCTTACAAACGTTGCCAGGAATGCAGAAAGTGCAAAGCAGATTGCCACAACAACAGAAGTAAGACCTGTACGTCCGCCTGCTCCGATTCCCGCAGCGCTCTCTACGAACGTCGTAGTGTTGGATGTACCGAAAAGCGCTCCGATGGAAGTAGCTGTCGCGTCAGCAAAGAGAGCCTTGTCAAGTCTTGACTTGAAGCCTGTGCTTGTCTCCATCGTCTGCTCGTCCTCAGCGCTGAAGATACCGCTTCTGCGGCCTGTTCCAATGAAAGTTCCAATCGTATCAAACGTATCTGTAATACTAAAAGAGAAAATTGTGATCAGCACAAGAGGAATCTTAGCCGGATCTGTAAACAGGCTTGTGATGCCGCCCTCTTTGAAAATAGCAAGGAAGGTGCTCGGCAGAGCCGCGCATGCCTCAGAAAAGCTTGTAGTATCCTGCGGAGATGTCACGCCGAACGGAATACCAATCAGTGTCGTCACAACAATAGCAATCAGAATCGCTCCCTTTACGTTCATAACCAGAAGTACGAGCGTAAGTACAAGACCGATAATAAATACCCAGAATACCGGCTGATTCAGTGTGGAAAGAGCCGGAACTCCTCCGTCAAAATTGATGATTCCTACATTCAGAAGTCCGATATAGGCAACGAAAATACCGATGCCTCCTCCGATGGCGTTCTGAAGAGCTACCGGAATAGACTTGATGATAAACTTACGAACCTTTGTTACCGTGATCAGAATGTTTACCACGCCGCAGATAAATACCATGGACAGCGCCTGCTGCCAGGTGAATCCCAGTCCGAAGCATACCGTATAAACAAAGAATGCGTTCAGACCCATACCGGGCGCCTGCGCGTAAGGAACATTCGCAACGAGACCCATAACAAGAGTTCCGATGATAGAAGCGATGATCGTAGCAAGGAACACCGCTCCCCACTCCATGCCCGACTGTGACAGGATGCTGGGGTTTACAACGATAATATAAGACATCGCAAAGAATGTGGTAAGTCCAGCCATGATCTCAGTCGAAACATTCGTGCCGTTCGCTTTGAGCTTGAAGAATTTCTCCATTACATAACCTCCTCGATTTCTCGCCCCCTTATGCGGGGGATTTGTAAGCTTCCGACCTGAAACGGGGCATATAAAAGCCCCAGTTCAGATCAAATACCTTTCTATGTTACCATATCCCGGTCGAAAAGTCCATGTAAACGGCAGGTTTTCTATTCTTTCATATTTCCTATAAGCACTTATAAGTCAGCCTTATAAATATTCAATATCTCAGAAGAAACAGGGCTGCTCATCCTGTCTGTTCTCAGATAATGATGCACACAAGACCTCCCGTACTTTCATTTACAATCTTCTGCATCGTATCCTGAAGCTTCACCTGGCTTTCGTCTCCTATCTGATACAGCTTGCTCCGTATCCCGTCCTCCACAAGCTCTTCCACAGATTTTCCAAAAATATTTGTGTTCCAGATTCCTCCGTTTTCTCCGCTGTCCTTTAAAAAGCGAATCAAGTCCTGCGCCTGTTCCTCGCTTCCTACAATCGGCGCTATCTCCGTTTCTATATTGGCGCGGATGAGATGGATGCTCGGCGCAACGGAACGTATCTTTACGCCGTATTTATTTCCCTGGCGGATCAGCTCCGGCTCCTCCAGCGTGATTTCTCCCAGCTCCGGCAGCACGACTCCATAACCCTTCTGACGCACAGAAGAAAGCGCCGCCTCCGCCTTCGAGTATTCCTTCTTCATCTGCGAAAGTTCCCGAATCAAAGCAATCAGCTCATATTCTCCCGGAATCTCGCTGTCCGTAAGCTCACTGAGAAGCTCGTAATAATATTTTTCATCCACTCCCAGCGTCACACGTCCGCTTCCGCTGTCCATACGTATCTCGTCAAGTCTTTCCAGATCGACAAAGGGGCTTTCCAGCTTCAGATTTTCTGCCCTGACGTCCCGTATTGTATGAACTTTCTCTCCTGTTTCTCTGATCCGCATAATCAGATCCTGCTTGATTTTATGATCCGGCGGAAGCATTTCCACCCACCGGGGAACGTAAAATTCCAGCCTGACAAGAGGAAACTCATAAAGAATCTGTTCCAGAATCCGCGTGACGTCCTCTTTCTTCAGCTGCTCGCAGTTGACAGGCAGAACAGCGACGCCGTACTTTTCTTCCAGCTGCGCGGCAAGCCCCCGCACCGTATCGCTGTACGGCTTCTCGGCATTTAAAAGAATCAGAAACGGTTTTCCGATATTCTTAAGCTCCTTTACCGTGCGTTCCTCCGCCTCTATGTAATTTTCCCTTGGAATTCCTCCAAAAGAGCCGTCGCAGGTGACGACGACGCCCACCGTGGAATGTTCGGTAATCACCTTGCGCGTTCCCAGCTCTGCAGCCTCGGAAAATGGAATCTCATAATCAAACCACGGAGTCTTCACCATCCTCTCTTCCCCGTCCTCAATGTGACCCTCGCTTCCCGGAACCATAAAGCCTACACAGTCTATCATCCGTACTTTTACCTGCGTGTCCTCTGAAATCCGGACCGACGCCGCTTCCTTGGGAATAAATTTCGGCTCCGTCGTCATAATGGTCTTTCCGGCAGCCGACTGCGGCAGCTCGTCGCGCGCACGCGTTCTGGCATGTTCATCCTCGATTCCAGGAAGCACACACAAATCCATAAACCGTTTAATAAAGGTAGATTTTCCCGTCCGTACAGGACCCACCACTCCCAGATAGATCTCCCCTCCGGTCCGGGTCTGAATATCTTTATACAGGTTGTATTCGGAATTTTTGTCCATAAAAATACCCCTTCCATATCTACTGCTACAGTATATGCAGGGGTATTTTCCAGTTATGATCTTTTTTATTCTTCGCCTTCCTGCTCCAGAATTTTAAACGTCATCATCACATACAGAAGCGTATCGTAATCGTCCAGGTCAAGCTCTGCAATCTCCCGTATCTTCTCCATCCGATAAAGGAAGGTGCTTCTGTGAATAAAGAGCTGCTTTGCCGTCTGCACAGCGTTCAGCTGATTTTTTACATAACATTTCAGCGTATGGTAATAATCGGTATGGTGCTCCTCGTCGAAGCTTCTCAGCTCCAGAATTTTTCCCGAACAGATAAGGTTTGCGGAAAACTCTCCCCTTCCCTGCTCCAAAAGATAATCCAGAGCCGTCTCGTCAAAGCGGTGAATCCATTTAAACGGCTCTCTCCTGCTTCCTACCTCCAGCGCTACGGCTGCCTGCCGGTAGTAGCTGCGGATATGGGAAAATCCGCTGAAAGAATTGCTGAAGCCTGCTTTCAGAAAGCTGTCCCGGAGAAAATAAATGATCTTGTCCTTTACATCCTCCATATCGCCTCCGAATTTCGTCAGGTTTACAAAAATCACAATATGATCCTGATACTGAAAAGAACAGGACTGGGGCAGCATCTTTTCCATATGGCTGCACACGAAACGGACCGTCATATTTTCCATATCGAGGGCTGCCATCTTAAGATTAATCCAGAAATACCTGTGTTCCGGCAGCCAGCCGAACTCTGAAAACCACTGTTCCAGTATCTCCGGCTCCTGTTCCGGTCCCGACAGAATATCCGAGAGAATCCGGTCAAGACGGTATCCCATATCTGCCTGCAAAACCATCTGTTTGGACAGGGCAAGGCTCACATAATCTGCCAGATGCTCCAGAAGCGCTCCGTCGCAGGCGTCAAAGCGGCTCGAACTTTCTACCATAAGAATACGGTATGCATAGCGGTCATGCTCAAACATATTGACACAGAGGCTTCTCGTCCCTGTGATAAAATCAGGATAGAAAAAAGACCCTTTTTTCCGCGTCAGGTCTACCTTCTTCCCGCCCTCCTGACTCTCCTGATTCCGCTCAAAAATCGCATCCGGATCTACAAGACCGGAAAGCTCGGGGCGTGTATCGATCATACTTGAATAACCGATGACAAAATAATCTGCCGTATGTACAATCATAGGATTATGAAAGACCCGGAAGCTTTCATCCAGCATTTCCTGAATACTTCCTTCCTGATTTGCCAGTTCATAAAGCCTGTTGTCCCATTTTTCGTAATAATCAAAAATTCTCTGAATTTCATTAAAAAGAAGAAAAGGCGAGGTATCGTCGATAAGCTGAAATACCTGTCCGTTCTTTCCCGTGTTCCGGGTTCGTATCTTTCCGATGCTGAAAAGCACCGCCTTCTCCGGCACGATTAAATCCTGCTCCGCCACCTGATCTCTCGTACAGATATAAATCTTGTGATCCTGCATCTCGTCCCCGTCGCAGTAATAGAGAACACGCTCCAGATGCAGCTCATCCGACAAAGCCTTTTTATTCTGAAGCGTAAACCTTGACTTCAGCCTGTGAGCCAAAATAGACGTACTAAGCTTCATACCTATCCCTCTTCCCGTGTAATCTAACTCTCCTACACAGTGTACGAAATCAGAGGGGAAATGTCAATCCGCTTCTCAATCTTGCAGAAAACAGCATGACAAAACAGCGCAGACAGTCTCAAACCTGCCTGCGCTGTTTTCTCTCATTAAATCAAGAATCTGATCCCTGTGTTTTCCTGTATTCTGCGCCGCTGCTTATGCAAATTTTCTCTTTGCAGCCTCAACTACATGACCTACAAGAACAGAAGTCGTTACGCTTCCCACGCCGCCCGGAACGGGAGTGATAGCGTCTACAATCGGCTCTACCTCGGCATAGTTTACGTCTCCGCAGAGCTTTCCTTCTTCGTTTACATTGATTCCCACATCGATAACTGTCTGTCCCGGAGCCACATACTCGGCCCCTACCACGCCTGCGCGTCCGGCAGCTACGATCAGAATCTCTGCCTCTCTTGTTACGCTGGGCATATCCTTTGTTCTTGTATGGCATACGGTTACCGTAGCGTTCTTCTTAATCAGCATCATGGCAGCCGGCTTGCCTACAACGAGGGAACGACCGATAACAACCGCTTTCTTTCCTGTACAGTCGATTCCGTAATGATCAAGGATCTCCATACATGCCTGGGGTGTACAGGGCGGGAAGCCAATCTGCTTTCCGGTAAATACACCGCCTAAGGATGCGTCTGTCTGGCAGTCTACATCCTTCTCTGCAGCAAGAGCATTCTCTACCACAGACTGATCGATGTGCTTCGGAAGCGGACGGAACATCAGTACGCCGTGAATATTGTCATCCTTGTTTACCTCGTTGATCACTTTCAGAAGCTCTTCCTGAGTAACGTCTGCCGAAAGAAGATATTTCTTATATTCTACGCCCAGCGTCTCACATCTCTTTGTAGCGCCTCTCTCATAAGACAGGTCGTCCGGTCTCTCTCCCACACGGATAATTCCAAGAGTCGGATTCACGCCCTTTGCCTTCAGCGCCTCTACGTCAGCCTTGATACGCTCGTTGAGAGCGGCTGTCACTTCTTTTCCTAATAACTGCTTTGCCATTTTTTCTTCCCTTTCCTTATTTTATTCTCTCCCCGGCTCCGCTTATCCGGCAGAAAACGGATCAACTCCGGTCAGCGTGCCTTTTTCGTCTTCACAATCAGCGAAGTCTTGCGTTTACGCTCTCAAAGACTTCATCTGCGATCTTCGTGTACTTCTCAAGCATCGCGTCAGCCTTTGCATTCAGCTCTGCCGCATACTCTTTGTCCGCCATGGACTTTGTATTGATAAATACGTTAAGAGAAGCTCCGAGAAGAGCAGCCTTGCAGAACGCCGCGCCTACACCGGCGTCGCTGATGGCAAGGGCAGATCCCTTTGCCGCAAACTCTACGATAAGATCAAGCGCTTCGCAGCATTTTTCCATAATTTCCATCGGTACAGAGCAGGCATCCTTCAGAACAATCGCCATAACGCGCGCCTTTTCCGCCTTTTCCTCTTCCGTCTCTCTCGGCATACCATAAGCCTTTGCCAGCGGCTCGAAAACCTCTGCATCTCTCTCGATCAGGCGGAGAAAATCTGCCTGAAGCGCGGAAGCCTTCTCTTTCAGAGCATACATTTCTTCCTCAACATCTGCATATTTCTTCTTGCCGACTGTCAGGCTGCCTACCATATTTCCAAGCGCCGTACCTACGGCTCCCACAAGTGCGGATGCTCCGCCGCCGCCGGGAACCGGAGCCTTGGAAGCAAGTACCTCTACAAATTCATCACATCTGCTGGTTGAAAATCCCATGTTCTTCTTTTCCTTTCCGGTTGATTTACGCGCAAGCAGGAAGGGCCTCCTGGTCCTTCCCGTCTGCATTTTTTCTGATATTCTCTGTCTGTCGTTCTGAGTGAAAGACTTCTGTCTCTTAGAACAGACCGCTGATCTTTCCTGTCTCGTCTACATCGATTCTCTCTGCAGCCGGAACCTTCGGAAGACCAGGCATTGTCATAATCTCTCCTGTCAGAGCTACGATAAAGCCTGCGCCTGCGGAAATCTTCAGGTTGCGCACAGTAACCTCGAAGTCCTTCGGAGCGCCCAGTTTTGTCTGGTCGTCTGTCAGGCTGTACTGTGTCTTAGCCACACAGATCGGGCAGTTGCCAAATCCGAGAGCCTCAAGCTCCTTCGCCTGCTTCTGAGCGTTTGCAGTCAGAACTACACGGGAACCGCCATAAATCTTCTGAACGATTGCGTTCAGCTTATCTTCAATGCTTGTTCCTTCCAGCTCGTAGGAGAATGTAAAGCTGTCGTTCGGCTGCTCGCAGAGACGAACAATCTCTTCTGCAAGCTTCACGCCGCCTTCGCCGCCCTTAGCCCATACTTCGGACAGAACAACGTTTACGCCAAGCTCCTTACACTTTGTTTCTACCAGGTCAAGCTCTGCCTTAGTATCTGTCGGGAATGCGTTGATTGCAACTACGCAGGGCAGTTTGTATACGTCTGTGATATTGCTTACATGCTTCAGCAGGTTCGGAAGTCCCTTCTCCAGAGCCTCAAGGTTCTCGTTGTTCAGGTCTGCCTTCGGAACGCCGCCGTTGTATTTCAGAGCACGAACTGTCGCTACGACAACGACTGCGTTCGGCTTCAGTCCTGCCATACGACACTTGATATCCAAGAACTTCTCAGCTCCAAGGTCTGCGCCGAAGCCTGCCTCTGTTACTGTGTAATCAGCCAGCTTCAGAGCCATCTTTGTAGCAGTTACGGAGTTACATCCATGAGCGATGTTTGCGAAAGGTCCGCCGTGAACGATAGCCGGTGTGTGCTCCAGAGTCTGTACAAGGTTCGGCTTCAGAGCGTCTTTCAGAAGAGCTGCCATAGCGCCCTGTGCATTCAGATCGCCTGCTGTAACCGGCTTCTGCTCGGAAGCTTTTCCATATGTATAACCAACAATGATTCTTGCCAGTCTTTCTTTCAGATCTGTGATGTCGCTTGCCAGACAAAGAACTGCCATAATCTCGGAAGCAACTGTGATATCGTAGCCGTCCTCTCTGGGCATTCCGTTTGTCTTTCCGCCAAGTCCGTCTACTACGTTACGAAGCTGACGGTCGTTCATATCTACACATCTTCTCCAGGTAATCTTTCTCGGGTCGATGTTCAGAGCGTTGCCCTGGAAAATATGGTTGTCAATCATAGCTGCCAGCAGGTTGTTTGCTGCGCCGATTGCGTGGAAGTCGCCTGTGAAGTGAAGGTTGATGTCCTCCATGGGAACAACCTGAGCGTATCCGCCTCCTGCTGCTCCGCCCTTAACGCCGAATACCGGTCCCAGAGACGGCTCGCGAAGTGCTACCATAACCTTCTTGCCAATCTTCTGAAGTCCGTCTGCCAGTCCAACAGATGTAGTCGTCTTTCCCTCTCCTGCCGGTGTCGGGTTGATAGCTGTAACAAGGATCAGCTTGCCGTTTTCAGCGTTGCTTTCCTTCAGCAGATTGTAGTCAATTTTTGCTTTGTACTTTCCGTACTGCTCCAGATACTTGTCATCAATACCTGCCTTCGCCGCGATCTCGGTGATAGGCTTCATTTCTGTCTCCTGTGCAATTTCGATGTCTGTTTTGAATCCCATTTTGAACTTCTCCTTTCATGACGCGCGTCCTGTTCTTGTTTTGGACCCGCTCCCTTTGCTATGCGTTCATTATATGGCACTGTTAATTTTTCGACAATCATACAAGGTGTCGAATATTTGATATTCTTTTCACAATCTGTTTTTTTCATGATTTTAAGCCGGATTTATGGATTTTCCGCCATTCATTCCCGTTTTTTCCTCTTCTTTTTCCAGGTCTTCTGCATATCGTCTGCAAAATCAGCGCCTTTTCATCCGACAAAGTGTCAGATTTTCTCTTTTCAAAGAGAAGCCGAAAAAATAAAAAAAGAATCAGACAGAAGTTTTTGTTTCAGCAAACAGCCCGGCAAAGAGTCTGCCTGCCGTCTTTGACAGGACTTCCAACTCCTTACCGGGCTGTTTTGTTTACTGAAAATAAAAAACTCACTAAAAACTGTTTTGTTTTATACGGTCAGCACTTTTTCTATCTCCGCAATATACATGGTATGATAATCCTTCTGCGGATACCAGCGTTCGTCACAGCTCTCGTCCAGGAAACAAGCCGGATCGTAGGGCTGGGCAAAAAGCTTCCTGCAAATGAGAACCGTATTTGCCTCCTTAAAGTAGGGCGTTCCGTCCTCATGCTCTACCTGAAGACCGGCTTTCTCAATCTTGTCTTCTTCGCGTCCCGATAC
>CAUWNO010000043.1:0-15678 GCA_963559965.1 uncultured Lachnospiraceae bacterium
GTCTACAAATGTAGTCTCTGGGCTGGAAGGCAATCATAGAGGAGGTCAGGAGATGAAAAGAAAATCGTCGGTTTCAGACGCGGAACTGGAAATTTTAGAGGTGCTTTGGGAGGCGGGAAAGCCTCTGAATGCGGCAGAGATCCGCAGTCTGTTGGAGAAAAATAAAAACTGGGAACGAACCACGGTGCTGACTTTGATTCAGCGGCTGGTGAAAAAAGGAGTGCTGAAGCAAGAGAAGCGGGAGATCTATTACTATCAGCCTGTAGTAGAACGGAAGGTCTATATAAAGGAAGAAGCCAGGAGCTTTATAGATCGGTTTTTTAAAGGAAACGCTGGAATGATGGCGGCAGCATTGATGTCCGATGACAGTCTGACAGAGGAAGAGATCGCCAGTCTGCGTGATTTCTTCAACAGCAGGTTTTAAGAGAGGGGGAGAAGGGGAATGGCTCGTCAGATATTGATAGAGATAGTATTTCTGTCATTTTCAGGGACTATGCTGAGTCTGTTGATTTGGCTGCTTCGTCCGTTTACGAAGAAGCTGTTTTCCTGGAAATGGCATTATTATCTCTGGCTGGCAGTACTTTTTCGGTTGATGTTGCCGATACATGTGGATATGGGATGGGAAATTCTTCCGAAGAGGGAAATGGTTGTGTCCACGGCATCGGATCTGTCGGAAACGGGAGATCGGGTTTTTGTGGACGAACAGGTTTCCCAAGAGCATGTTTCTATAGAATAGTCTTATATGGAAAATTTGGAAGAAACAGTAGGAATCAGACAGATACAGAGCGACGCTGCAGGAGATTTGCTGGAAAGTATGCAGATTTTTGAATGGAAGCCCCTGTGGCAGTGGGTATTTCTAATCTGGCTGGCAGGAGTTGCGGTTTCTCTTACTGTAAGAGGGATTCGCTGTCGACGTTTTTTCAGTCATATAAAGGAAGACTGCAGGGATGTATCAGACGAGCGGCTACAGCAGCTGGCAGAGTGTTTGTCGGAAGAGCTACGGATCCAGAGAGGGGTCGAAATCTATGAAAGTCCATGCACAGCAACTCCGCTACTAATTGGATTGAGGCGCTCTTTCATCGTCCTGCCACAGATAGAATGGGATCTTAAGGAGGCGGAGCTGGTATTGCGGCATGAACTGATTCATTTGAAACGGAAGGACTTGTGGTATAAAGCATTATTCCAACTGGTATGCTGTATGCACTGGTTCAATCCGATTTTGTTCCTTTTTGAGCGGAGGATGGAGCAGGACTGTGAGTTATCCTGTGACGAAGCGGTGCTCGCTCTGCTTCGGGAGAAGGAGCGAAAGATGTATGGAAATGTTCTGCTGGATATTGCAAGGCGTCAGTCGATGTTCCGTAGAGGCGGCTTTTCCGTCACGCTTCTGGAAGGAGGAGATCATCTGAGACAACGTTTGAATGGAATCCTTTCCTTCCGGGAGAGGGGGAAGGCAGCGTTCCTTCTGTCTATAGCTGTTTTTGCGGGGATCGTGTTTCTGTCAGCTTGCGTGCCCTCTGTCGGGCAGGAGACGGACAGGCTTTTCGGAAACAGATGGCAGAGAGAGATTCGGAACTTAGATTTTGGGATAACTCCTTCGGAGAACGCCTGGAAGGTTTTGGAGGATGATAAGCTCCTGGCAGGAAAGGATGTGGATGGCGTCTGGAAAGCTTTGTGGTATATGAAGGATTATGGGAATGGGATGCACACGGTGGGTGCGGAAAGCTTTGCCATCTGCGGTTCGGATTCATTACTGATTGTATACGCACAGGAGTCGATGGAGGTGGAGCTTCGTTCCTCATGGGACTTGGTGTCCGGAGACTTTAAATTGGTGCACGTAAGCCCAAAGGACAGCGTGGAGACGCTGGCGAACCAGGGAAAGGAAAAGACGATAACGGTTCAGATAGAGCCGGGACGGAACGTGCTTAAAATGACGGGTCGGGAGGCGATCTTAGAAAAACTTTCGATTTCTGTGGAGGGATTGGATGCAGATAGAATATCGCGGGTTTATATGTCGGAGAAGGATGAGAACTGGGAAATATAAAAATAAGTTGTGTAGTATAGGCTGGCAGTATAAAAATTGCCATCAGATAAAAACTGATGGCAGAAATAAAATTTTTTAATTGCCTGCTTGACGAGAAACAGTTTGAGCAGATTATAAGGCTCCGGATTCTGGCTTTTTCCGATCTTCCAGCTTTGCCAGAGACTTCCGGAAAGCGAAGAAAAACAAAACGGATGTAAAGCACACGGCAAAAAAGTCGGTGACAGGCTCAGCCAGATAGACGGCAAAGGTCTGATTGGCAGGCAGCAGGCGCGGCATCAGATAAATCATGGGAAGCAGGAGGACGAATTTACGCACAACTGCAACGATAATGGACATCAGAGCGCTGCCTATGGAGGTAAAAGTCATCTGGCAGGCGATCTGAATTCCGAACAGACACAGGGATGCCAGATAGATGCGGAGCGCTGAGGCGGTAAAGCTGATAAGGGCTGCGTCGCTGGCAAAAAGAGAGGCGAACGCACGCGGGAACAGCATAACAAGAAGCCAAAGAAGGACGGAGTAGAAAAGGCTTACCCTAAGAAGCATCCAGAAGGTCTTTCTTACGCGATCGGTATTTCTGGCTCCGTAGTTATAGCTGATAATCGGCTGAGCGCCCTGTCCGAGTCCCTGAAGCGGAAGCATCGCAAACTGCATAACGCTTGTCAGAATCGTCATAGCTCCTACAGCGATATCACCTCCGTATTTCTGAAGAGAAGAGTTAAAGCAGATAGAGATGACGCTTTCACTGGACTGCATAATAAAAAAGGACAGACCGAGAGCCATGCAGGGAAAGAGAATCGAAGGGCGGATACGCATCTTTTTGGGGCGGATACGCAGAACGGTCTTTTTTCCTGTCAGGAAAAGAAGAACCCAGGTACAGGATACAGCCTGGGAAATGACTGTTGCAAGAGCAGCGCCCCGTACGCCCATGTCAAAGCCGAAGATGAGAATGGGGTCTAGAACAATATTGCAGACGGCTCCGAGAAGGACGGAGAGCATTCCTGTTTTCGCGAAGCCCTGGGCTGTGATAAAGGCGTTCATGCCAAGAGTAAGCTGGACGAAGACAGTTCCCAGAGCGTAGATGTTCATATAGCTTACAGCATATTCTATCGTGTCGGGGCTTCCTCCAAATGCCATCAGAAAGGCGCGGTTTCCAAAGAGAAGGAAACCGGTCAGAACTGCGGAGATTACAAGCTGGGCAAGGAAACAGGTTCCAAGAATGGATTCTGCGTAGTCGTAATCCTTTTTTCCCATGGAAATGGTTGCCCGCGGAGCGCCGCCGCTGCTTACAAGGGCGGCAAAGGCGGAGACAATCATAATAAGAGGCATACATACACCCACGCCGGTCAGGGCAAGGGCGCCCACTCCGGGAATATGACCGATGTAGATTCGATCGACAATATTGTAAAGCATATTGATAAGCTGCGCCGCCACAGTCGGCAGAGAGAGGCGGAACAAAAGTTTTCCTATCGGCTCGCTGCCGAGAAATTCTCTGTCATGATTCATGTGAAGATTCCTTCCTTTCCAGTTCTTTGCAGATATTATTAAAAATTTTATCAGAAGCCTGCTGATAAAGTGCCAGGTCTGAGGGGGAGATTCCATCCGTTATTTTTTTGTGAAAGGCATCTTTGATTTCGTCAATCTGCAAGACGATTTCGTCAGCCTTCGGCGTCAGGTGAAGATGGATCTTCCGCCGGTCTTTTGTATCGGGAGCGCGCATAAGGTAGCCCTTCTGTATCAGAGCTTCGATGCCCTGAGAGACGTTTCCTTTGGAGAGCATTCTGTATTCGCAGATGTCGGCTCCTGTGTCAAACTCCGGATTATTATGAAGAAAGCTGATGATGGTAATCTCAATTTTTGATAAAATATAGTCCTGACGCAGAACATCTATATAGCGGTCATATAGTCTGGTCAGGCCGCGGTGAAAGAGAAAAAGCTGTGTCGAGGGATTCATAAAAGGATTTCCTTTCCGGCTGCGGAGGCGTTTGTCAGCAGCCTGCAGAACAAATAGTTCTAATAAGAACTGTTTTACAAGAAACGATTATACCATACAAAAAGGAAATGTCAAGACAGCAGAATGGAGGGCAGTCATGCTGGTACGTCTTTTTTCTTATATGAAACAATATAAAAAATATGCGGTTCTGGCTGTCGTATGTATTACGGCAGAAGCTGTTCTGGAGCTTATTGTTCCGCTTCTGATGGCGGATCTGATTGATATCGGCGTTGCTTCCGGGAACTTGTCCTATATAGCAGCAAAAGGTGTGCAGATGGCATTCTGCGCTCTGATTGCTCTTGTTTTGGGGATAGGAAGCGCACGCTTTGCAGCTCTGGCAGGGCAGGGACTTGGTGCAGAGCTTCGGAAAGCAGAATATGAGAAGATTAGTCAGTATTCCTTTTCCAATCTCGATCATTTCCGGACATCCTCTCTTGTGACACGTCTGACGGGAGATGTGAACAATATTCAGAATGCTGTTTCCATGGGACTGCGTCCTTTCTGCAGAGGCCCTGTTATGCTGGTGGCAGCTACAGCTGCCGTATATTCGATGAATAAAAGGCTCTCACTTGTCTTTTTCGCAGCTCTTCCTGTTCTTGGAGCCGGGCTTTTTCTGATTACAAGAAAAACAGGTCCCCTTTACGGAGAAATGCAGGAAGGCGTGGATACGGTAAACCGGATTATTCAGGAAAATCTGACGGCAGTTCGTGTTGTAAAGTCCTGCGTGCGCGAAGAGTATGAAAAAGAGAAGTTTGAAGAGGGAAACAAGAGACTGAGAGAGCGCTCGGAGAAGGCGTTTCGTCTGGCGGCTCTCAATACTCCGCTGATGCAGGTTGTCATGTACGCTACCATTCTTGCGATTCTTTTTTATGGAGGAATTCTTATTCAGAAAGGAAGTATGAAGGTCGGGGAACTGACGGGTTTTTTAAGCTATGTACTTCAGATCCTGAATTCGCTGATGATGATTTCCAACGTATTCCTTCTTATGACGCGTTCGCTTGCTTCGAGCTCCAGAATTTTTGAGGTGATAGACGAAAAAACAGATATGACAGATCAGGATGCGCAGGATATTACTGTGGAGAGGGGAGAGATATCCTTTGATCACGTCTGGTTTAAATATAAAAAAGAGGCAAAGGAAGCTGTTCTTTCTGATATTTCTATTAAAATTCATGCCGGGGAGACGGTGGGAATTATCGGACAGACAGGGGCAGCCAAGTCTACGCTTGTCCAGCTGATCCCCCGTCTTTACGATGCAGAAAAAGGAACGGTCAGTGTAGACGGTATTCCGGTGCAGAATTATCCAATGGAGCGTCTGCGCGACGCAGTCGGAATGGTGCTTCAGAAAAATACGCTGTTTTCAGGAAGTCTTCTGGAAAATCTGCGCTGGGGCAAGGAGGACGCTTCCATGGAGGAAGTAGAGAAGGCGTGTCATATCGCCTGCGTAGATGAGTTCCTTTCCCGTCTTCCAGACGGATATGAGACAAGAATGGGACAGGAAGGCGTCAATGTCTCGGGAGGACAGAGGCAGAGAATCTGTATTGCGAGAGCGATTCTGAAACGGCCGAAAATTCTGATACTTGACGATTCTACAAGCGCCGTTGATACAGCGACAGAGAGAAAAATCAGGGAAAGAATGGAAGAAGAGCTGCCGTTTATGACGAAAATTATTATCGCGCAGAGGATATCCTCTGTAAGACATGCGGATCAGATTATCCTGCTGGACGATGGAAGAGTCAGCGGGACAGGGACGCATGAAGAGCTTCTTGCAGGTAATGAGATCTACAGGCAGATTTATGAATCACAGAAGGAAGGGGTGGACCTCTGATGGCAGGGTATCGGTATCTTGGATATAAGCGTCCGAAAAATACGAAAAAGACAGTGCGTCATCTGCTTGGCTATATGGGACTTCACAAATGGATGTTTCTTCTTGTGGCTTTCCTCGTTTTGCTGAGCACAGGAGCTAATATTATGGGAACGTATCTTCTGAAGCCTGTGATCAACCGGTTTATCATTCCGGGAGATATGGAAGGTCTTTTAAAAGCGCTTGCCGGTATGGGCGGAATGTATTTTCTCGGAGCGCTTGCCTGTTTCAGCTATAATCAGCTGATGGTTAAGTCGGCGCAGACTGTCATAGCGGAAATAAGAAGAGATTTGTTCGCTCATGTGCAGAAGCTTCCTCTGTCCTATTTCGACGCGCATACGCACGGTGAGCTGATGAGCCGCTTTACAAATGACGTCGATACGGTGCAGGAAGCCATGAACAGCAGCTTTGCGATGCTGATTCAGACGACGCTGACGCTTGCGGGAACGGTGATTATGATGATGGTTCTGAGCGTGCGCCTGACGCTTATCGTAGTCGTTTTTCTCGTCCTGATGGGCTTGTTTATCCGCTTCAACAGCAGCAGAAGCCGCAGTCATTTTCAGCGTCAGCAGGAAAAAATGGGCAGGCTGAACAGTTTTGCAGAAGAAATGATAGCCGGGCAGAAGGTGGAAAAGATTTTTCATCATGAAAAGAAAGATCTTGAGACATTCTGCAGTCTGAATGAAGAACTCAGAAGAGAAGCATCCGATGCTTTAACGTATACAGGAATGCAGGTTCCTGTGATTGTCAGTCTTTCCTATGTGAATTATGCAGTTTCTGCATGCGCGGGAGGAATCCTGGCTCTGTATGGTTTTCTCGATCTGGGAGGGCTTGCTTCTTATCTTATTTATGTACGTCAGAGCGCCCTTCCTTTAAATCAGTTTACGCAGCAGGTGAATCTTTTGATGGCGGCATTGGCAGGAGCGGAGCGCATCTTTGATTTGATGGATGCAGAACCGGAGCCGGATGAGGGAAAAGTGAAACTTTGCGGGGTAAGGGCAGAAAACGGAATTTTGTCAGAAACAGAAGATGAGACAGAATCCCTTGCCTGGAAGCTTTCAGACGGCAGCCTGATTCCTTTAAAGGGAGAGGTACGTTTTGATAAAGTAGATTTTGGATATACACAGGAGAAGCAGGTGCTGAATACCGTCTCTCTTTATGCGAAACCGGGTCAGAAGATTGCATTCGTAGGTTCTACGGGGGCGGGAAAAACGACGATCAGCAGCCTGATTAACCGGTTTTATGAAATCCAGTCGGGAACGATTACTTATGACGGTATTGATATCAGGGATATCGGAAAGGATGATCTGCGCCGCGCGATGACGATGGTCGTGCAGGATACTCACCTTTTTACAGGGACGATAGAAGAAAACATCCGTTACGGAAGACTGGATGCTTCGGAGGAGGAAATTCGGGAGGCAGCCCGTATCGCTCATGCGGATTCCTTTATCCGGCGGCTTCCGGACGGCTATCGTACGATGCTGTACAGCGACGGAAGCAATCTGTCGCAGGGGCAGAGACAGCTTCTGGCGATTGCCCGGGCAGCGATTGCCCGGTCTCCGGTGCTGATTCTTGACGAAGCGACAAGCTCCGTCGATACGCGGACAGAGAGGCTGATTGAAAAGGGAATGGATGCGATTATGGAGGGAAGAACGGTGTTTGTCATAGCGCACAGGCTTTCTACCGTGAGAAATGCACAGGCGATTCTTGTTCTGGAAGAGGGAAGAATCATAGAAAGAGGAGATCACGAGACGCTTTTGGCAGAAAAAGGCCGCTACTACCAGCTTTATACGGGAAAATCAGAGCTGGCATAGCGGCAGAAGGTGTAAAAGATGAAGGTATAAAAGGTATCAATCGGAAAAGATGTCGCCGTTTCCCATGGAACGCTGCCATACGCCTTCCAGAGGAACCATTTTTCCGGCTTCCAGGGAACGAGGTACATCGATGATATTCTGGTTGGAGGAACCGCGGAAGAGAAGGGCAGGATCCTTCAGCTCTTCTACAAAGCGGCCGTCCACAAGCACGTCCAGAGAAGTAAGAAGAGAGCGGACTGTCTCGGGATTGCCAACGGAACCTGTGAGAAGATCCTTTTCAAAGGTGAAGCCTGAGTAGCACCAGATGGTTTTTTCAGGGAAGCGTTCCCGGACGCTGCGGACAAGATGAAGAAGAGCTTCCTGGTTCTCCGGCTCGAAAGGCTCGCCTCCGAGGAGGGAAAGCCCTGTTACATAGCTGTGATCGAGGGCGGAGAGAATCTCTTCTTCTGTCTCTTCGGTAAACGGGCTGCCGTAGGAGAAATCCCAGGCTTCCCGGTTGAAACAGTTCCGGCAGTGATGGCGGCAGCCGCTCACAAAGAGGGAGACGCGCACGCCGGGGCCGTTTGCAATATCGTTCTTTTTAATAACTGCGTAATTCATAAACTACCTCACAGAAAAGAATCCTGCAGAACAGGATTCTTTTTTATACAGCTTTTACAGGTGAAGCACACGTTCGCGGATTTCCTGTGTACGTCCCTGATTCCAGAACTGTGTTCCGATATAGCCGCAGGTACGTCTTGCCACGTTCATCTTATCCTGATCCGTATTTCCGCAGTTGGGGCATTTCCAGATCAGTTTGCCGTGCTCGTCTTCCTGAATCTCGATCTCTCCGTCATAGCCGCAGATCTGACAGTAATCGCTCTTTGTATTCAGCTCTGCATACATGATATTGTCGTAGATAAATTTCATTACAGAGAGGACGGCGTCCAGATTATTCTGCATATTCGGGACTTCCACATAAGAAATGGCTCCTCCCGGTGAAAGCGCCTGGAATTTGGCTTCCAGAGCAAGCTTTTCAAAGGCGTCAATCTCCTCTGTCACATGAATATGATAGCTGTTTGTGATGTAATTTCGGTCTGTTATGCCTTTGATAACGCCGAAACGCTTTTGCAGGCATTTGGAGAACTTGTAGGTTGTGCTCTCCAGAGGAGTTCCGTAGAGAGAGTAATCAATATTTTCTGCCGCTTTCCATTTTGCCGTGTACTCATTCAGCTTTTTCATAATCTGAAGACCAAGCTCTTCGCCCTCCGGCTCGGTCAGCTTTTTGCCGTTCAGGCTGTATACGCATTCCCAGAGACCGGCGTAGCCAAGGGAAAGGGTAGAGTATCCGCCGTGCAGATACTTGTCGATGGTTTCGCCCTTTTTCAGACGGAGAAGGGCGCCGTACTGCCAGAGAATCGGCGCGGCGTCAGATATGGTTCCGGTCAGGCGCTCGTGACGGCACTGGAGCGCTCTGTGGCAAAGCTCCATACGTTCGTCGAAGATCTCCCAGAATCTGTCCATATCGCCTTCGGCAGAAAGACCGATGTCAACGAGGTTGACGGTTACGACGCCCTGATTGAAGCGGCCGTAATACTTCGGCTTTCCGTTTTCATCTACATAAGGAGTCAGGAAGCTGCGGCAGCCCATGCAGGTGTAGCAGTGACCTTCGCCGTTTTTGTCCACTTTATTCTGCAGCATGATTTTTTCGGAAATATAGTCCGGCACAAGGCGCTTTGCCGTACATTTGGCTGCAAGCTTTGTCAGATAATAGTACCTGCTGTCTTCGTGAATATTGTCTTCCTCCAGAACGTAGATAAGCTTGGGGAAGGCAGGCGTGATCCATACGCCTTTTTCATTTTTTACACCCTGGTAACGCTGGCGGAGAGTCTCTTCAATAATAAGAGCCAGATCCTTTTTCTCCTGCTCGTTTTTCGCTTCGTTCAGGTACATAAAGACCGTTACAAAGGGAGCCTGTCCGTTTGTTGTCATCAAAGTAACGACTTGATACTGGATCATCTGTACGCCGTTCTTTACTTCTTCACGCAGTCTCTTTTCTGTAATTGCCGTGATTTCATCTTCTGTCACAGCCTCGCGGATGGAGTGAAGCTCTTCGGCTACCTGACGGCGGATCTTCTGACGGCTGATATCTACGAAGGGAGCCAGATGCGTAAGGCTGATACTCTGACCGCCGTACTGGCAGGAAGCCACCTGTGCAATAATCTGCGTTGCGATGTTGCATGCGGTAGAGAAGCTGTGGGGTTTTTCTATGAGTGTTCCGCTTATGACAGTTCCGTTCTGAAGCATGTCTTCAAGGTTGACAAGGTCGCAGTTGTGCATATGCTGTGCGAAATAGTCAGCGTCGTGGAAATGAATGAGACCCTGTTCATGTGCGGCTACAATATCAGCCGGAAGAAGAAGTCTTCTTGTGATATCTTTGCTGACCTCCCCCGCCATGTAGTCGCGCTGCACGCTGTTGACCGTGGGGTTTTTATTGGAATTTTCCTGCTTTACCTCTTCGTTGTTGCATTCGATAAGGCTGAGGATCTGCTCGTCTGTCGTGTTCGATTTGCGGACAAGCGCGCGGGTGTAGCGGTAGGTGATGTAGCGTCTTGCCACATCAAAGGCGCGCTGGTTCATAATCTGATCTTCTACCATATCCTGAATCTCTTCCACGCTTAAGGAGCGGCTCATATTCTGCGCGGCGCTTTCCACATCCTCTGCAATTCTTCGTATCTGAACGGCAGACATGCGCGCGCTGGGAACGACACTGTCATTAGCCTTGGAAACAGCAATCACAATTTTCTGCGGGTCAAAGGAAACCTCGGCTCCGCTTCTCTTGATAATTTTCATAATACATTCTCCCGTTATGTAAAGTTCGTAATAAGTGATCGTCAACAGATTTAATTCTAACAATATATAGTGGTGTTGTCAATGAGAAATTACAAGATATTGTTTGACAAAAAGATACAAACGGCGGAACTCAAGCTGTAAAAAGAACGGGGAATATGTTATACTACAGAGGCAGACGGCGTATGCCGGACGGAAAGGACGAAAGCATGACTTTTGCATACGAGATAAAAAATGGAGAAGCGGTCATCCTGCGCTGTTATGACTATGGAACAGAAGCAGAGATACCGGAATATATAGAGGGCTGTCCCGTCACAGAGCTTGCTCCCTATGCGTTTTCCGCGCACAGGGAGGAAAAAGGACTTCCTTTGGACGGATCGGAGACGGAACCAGTCTTAAAGGGCAGCAGACTTACGTCAGTCAGCCTTCCACCGTCGCTGCGGAAAATAGGAGCTTATGCATTTTATAACTGCAGCTGTCTGGAAAAGATTTCTTTTTACGGCGGTCTTGCCGATCTGGGAGCCGGTCTCTTTACAGGCTGTCATGGGGTAAAGGAGCTTTATCTGACGCTGGGAAGTGAAGAAACCTCCTGTCTGAAGGAGGTGCTTCTGGAGATCCCGGAGAAGCTCTGTGTTGAGATAGAGGGGAAGAAAAGGGCAAGGCTTGTTTTTCCTGAATTTTTTGAGGAGAGTGTGGAAAATACGCCGGCGCGTATTCTGATGATCCAGATGCACGGGAGCGGGATGAATTTCCGCAACAGCTTTTATGAAAGAAAGCTTGACCTGCGGACCTATGATTCCTGTTTCTTTATGGCAAAAGCGGCGGAGGATTTTGATACTGTGGCGGAGCTGGCTCTTTCAAGACTTCGCTTTCCGGCGGATTTGACCGGAGAAAACAGGAAGATGTATGAGACATGGGTGAAGGAAAATGCTTCCAGGGTGATGCAAAGGGCAGTGAAAAGACAGGATGCACAGGAGCTTGATTTTCTGACAGGCAGCCTTTCTTTTTCAGCCGGAGAACTTCAGGAGGCAGCTTCGCTGGCTGCGGCAGAAGACTTCCCGGAAGGGACGTCGATTCTTATGAATGCACTTTATAAGAAGAAAAAACCTTCGGTGAAAAGATTTGAGCTATAGAGGAATGAGGAAGCAAAGAGAGGAGAAAACAGTGATAAAAAGTCCGATTCTTGAGGCGCAGAAGCTTAAGATGGAAAAGGATGAGCTGGCGGAACGCATTTTCCGTCAGGCAAGGACGGAGCTTTATCTGAAGCTCCGCTGTCTTGATCTGGCGCTTGGAAGCCTTCCCGTTCTGCCGGGAACAGGCACGCCTGCCGGAACAGACGGGGGAAGCCTTTTTTATGCGGCGGACGCGGTTCTTGCCCTTTATCAGAAAAACAGAGCGTTTTTGACGCGCCTTTATCTTCATACGGTGTTCCACTGTCTGTTCTGCCATCCCTTTGGAAGGGGCAGGCGCGACGCTGCGTTCTGGGATCTTTCCTGCGATATAGCCGTGGAAGCTCTTATCGACAGCCTTACTCTCAAGTGCGTGCACACCGCGTCGGGGGCCTTCCGAAAGAGTGTGTATGCCAGACTGAGAGAAAAGCTTCCTGTGCTGACGGCAGAAGGAATCTGTCTGGAAATGGAGAGGATGAATCTCTCAGAACGGGAGATTATGAGATGGCAGCAGGAATTTCACCTGGATGATCACAGCCTCTGGACAGGGGATGAGAAGGGAAAGGGAGCGCCGAATCCGAATAAAAAGCGATGGGATGATATTCGCGAGCGCATGGAGACGGAAGCCGTTCTGTTTTCGAGGGAGGCGGCAGATGAGGAAGGAAAACTTCTGGAGCAGCTTCGCATTGAAAACCGATCCCGTCAGGATTACAGAGAGTTTCTGAGAAAATTTACAGTTCTCAGAGAAGAGATGGGAACCGATCCGGACAGCTTTGATTATATTTTCTATCATTACGGAATGTCTGTCTATGGAAATATGCCGTTGATAGAGCCGCAGGAGACAAGAGAGAGAAGCCGGATTGAAGAATTTGTGATTGTGATTGATACCTCCATGTCCTGTAAGGGAGAGCTTGTGAAACGCTTTCTGGAGGAGACGTATGCTGTTTTATCCGAGACGGAGAGCTTTTTTAAGACAGCGCAGATTCACATTCTTCAATGTGACGAGCGGGTTCAGAAAGACACGCAGATCAGAAACGGGGAAGAGCTTCTGAGTTATATGGAGCATTTTGAGCTGAAAGGAGGGGGCGGCACAGATTTCCGGCCAGCTTTCGCCTATGTGGAGGAAAAGATGGCGAAAAAGAGCTATGGAAGACTGAAAGGGCTTCTCTATTTTACAGACGGATACGGAGTGTTTCCGGTAAAAATGCCGCCGTTTGAGACAGCTTTTGTATTTCTTCGGAGCGCCTGCGCATCGTTTCGTGATGTGGACGTACCGTCGTGGGCGATAAAGCTGATTTTAAGTGAAACAGATTTTCAGGAAAGCGCAGGAGAGAAAAAACATCAGGAGGAAGCAGAATGAATATAAAACGCGCAAAACAGGAAATAAAGGATACGATAGAGGCATATCTTTTGAAGGATGAGTACGGGGAGTATGAGCTTCCGGCGATACGGCAGAGACCTGTTCTTCTTCTGGGAGCGCCGGGTATCGGAAAGACGCAGATTATGGAACAGATAGCCAGAGAATGCGGGATTGCTCTGGTATCCTATACGATTACGCACCATACAAGACAGAGCGCCATCGGACTCCCTTTTATTTCAAAAATGGAATTTGCAGGAGAAGAAAAGGCTGTCACAGAGTATACGATGAGTGAAATTATAGCTTCTGTCTATGAGAAGATGAAAAAGACGGGACTTAAGGAAGGAATTCTTTTTATCGACGAGATCAACTGCGTGTCAGAGACGCTTGCCCCCGCGATGCTCCAGTTTCTTCAGTGCAAGACCTTTGGAAATCATCCGGTTCCGGCAGGCTGGGTAATTGTAGCAGCAGGGAATCCCCCGGAGTATAATAAGTCTGTCCGTGATTTTGACGTCGTGACCATGGACCGTGTGAAGAAGATAGAGGTAGAGCCGGATTATGAGGTCTGGCGGGAGTATGCGGTAAAAACGGGAATACATGGAGCGATTCTCTCTTATTTAGATGCCCGTCCGGCGCATTTTTATCAGATGGAAAATACTGTAGACGGACGAAAGTTTGCAACGCCCCGAGGCTGGGAGGATTTATCACGTCTTCTTGAGATTTACGAGAGACTGGGAAAGAAAGCGGATAAAGAGGTGGTGCGCCAGTATCTTCAGCATGATCGTATTGCAGGAGAGTTTGCAGCTTATCTGGAGCTTTATCAGAAGTATAGAAGCGATTATCAGATAGAGGAAATTTTGACGGGACACATTTCGGAATCGGCGCTTCGGAAGCTCTCTCATGCGTCTTTCGACGAACGGCTGAGCCTTGTGAACCTGCTCCTGTCAGGCTTAAGAAAACGCTTCGCGTCTGCTTTTGAGCAGGAGCTTTTTACAGAGCTTCTTTATGAGAAAATGAAGGAGGCAGGAAGAGTTCTTTCTGACAAGGAAAAGCGGGAGAAGGAGGCGTATGAGCTGTTGATCCGCCAGAGAGAGGAGACGGATCGGAAGAGAAGAAAAAAGAAGGAAGCGGAGCTTCTCACAAAGGAAGAGGACAGGAGATTAAGACGTCTGTCGGAAACGCTTGCAGCTTATGAGACGGAGCTGAAAAGGCGCAGACCGGAGACGGGAGAGGAAGCTTTTGATGTGTTAAGAGAGCTGTTTTCACAGGAAAGAGAGCGCTGTGAAGAGAGGGAACAGGAAGCGTCAGAGACGCTGGAGTACGCCTTTGATTTCCTGGAGGCAGCCTTTGGCGACAGCCAGGAGATGGTTGTTTTCCTGACGGGGTTGAATACAACCCAGGAAGCCACAGTCTTTCTCCAGAACTATTCCTGCGAAAGGTATGAACGCTACAACAAGAGCCTCCTTTTCCGTCAGAGTGATCAGGAGATAGTAAAGGAGATCGAAAGGCTGACAGGCGTCAGAGGAGAGTGATGGTCCGTCTGTGAACGCGGATAAGCCCCTCTTCTTTCATCTTTCCAAGCTCCCGGATCATAGCGCTTCTGTTTACAGAAAGAAAATCTGCAAAATCCATCATAGTAAATGGAAGCTCGAAGGTATTGCTGCTTTTTCCTGCGGCAAGCTGCATAAAATAGCACATCAGCTTTTCGCGGATACTGCGCTGGCTTAAGACCTCTACGCGCTCACTTAAGGCACGCGTCTTGTCGGAGAGAAGCTGGAGCAGATTCCGGATAAGCTGTGTGTGGCAGGGACAGGCGTTCTGGCAGGTGCGCGTCAGGTTCTGATAATCGATGAAAAGAACCTGGCAGTCTGTCTGACAGACGGCGGCGATACAGGAATCATCGCTGGGAGTAAAGGAAAGATGTTCTCCGAAAATGCTTTTGGGAGAAAGATTTTCCAAGATGCTTCTCGTTCCGTTGTATTCGTATCGTATGATGGCAGCCTGTCCGTTCAGCAGGATACCTACGATCTTGCGCGGAGTGTCAAAGGAATAGATTTCTTCATCGGCATAGAAGCTGCGCTTCTGCGCCTTCATGCAGGACAGCATTTTCTGGCAGTCCTTTTCGCAGATGTTGTCAAAAAGCATGGTTTCTGAATAGTCCATACGGTATGCCCTCTTTTGTATTTTTTCTTTAGTATGACACAAAAAAGTTGCAAATGCAACAGAATATATAGAGAAAATCTGTTATAAACTAAGAAAAGCGTATTGATTTCATATCAGTAACGGAATGCAATAAAAATAAAAATCAGGAGGAAATCAAAATGAAGAAATATGTTTGCGAACCCTGCGGTTATGTATACGATCCCGAGATTGGCGATCCGGACGGAGGAATCGAGCCGGGAACGGCATTTGAGGATATCCCCGATGATTGGGTATGCCCGATTTGCGGAATGGGTAAAGATGTATTTGTAGTAGAAGAGTAATAAAAAATCCCCGGTTATGGACAGCGGTTCATAGCCGGGGATTTTTTGCTATTCACTGCATAAAAAGTGTAAATACACATAAAATAGTAATGACTATTGAAGTAAAAATAATTTAGTGGTAAAATATTATTACC
>CAUWNO010000044.1:0-15460 GCA_963559965.1 uncultured Lachnospiraceae bacterium
ATTCCCTACTTTTCCAATTCCGCCAGAAGTAGAAACTCCTCCTATATAACACGATGCAATCGCATCCAGCTCAAATCCGTTTCCTGCCGTCGGAGTCGCTGAACTTAAACGGGATGTATAAAGAATACCTCCCAACGCCGCCATCATTCCCATCGAAACAAATACGCCGATAAGAATTCTTTTTACATTTACTCCCGACAAAGCTGCCGCTTCCATATTTCCCCCCATTCCATAAATATAACGGCCCACAGCCAGATGATTTAAGACAAAACTATAACCTCCTGTGATAATAACAGCAATTACTATCGTCCAGGAAATTCCGTTATAACCTGCCAGGACAAAGGTAAATACTCCAATAAGAGCAGCAAAAAACAGATTTTTCAGAACAAACGCAAGCCCTGACGATACCTCAAAGTCATACTTTTTTAATTCATTTCTGCGTCGGACCTCCATCATCAGCATCACAACAATCGCAGCCGCTCCCATAATCAGTGTTATTCCATGTAATCCTCCTACCCGGAATCCTGCTGGTAGAAAGCCGTTCGACAGAGAGATAAAAGTCTCGTCCACAACAGGAACTGTACCTGTCGATTCTGTCACCAGCGTCAGCATTCCGCGGGCTGCAAAAGAAAAAGCCAATGTTGTGACAAATGCCGGAACTCCTACCTTCGCAATCAAAACTCCCTCTATCAGACCCACAAAGGCTCCTATTCCCAGTATAAGTAAAATAGTCACATACGCGGGCATTCCCTTCACCAGAAGCTGCGCCGCACACGCACCCAGAAAACCTGCCACATAACCCACCGACAGATCGATCTGACAGATAACCAGTACCAGCGTCATTCCAACTGCCAGAACTGCCACATAACCCGTCTGATTGATCAGATTGGTGATATTTCTTGCCGTCAGAAAATATCCTTTACTGATAATCTGAAATCCTATAAATATGATTGCCAGAGCAATATACATCGCATAATTTCTTACTATCTTACTTACTGACTGTAAGCTCAGAGAGGCATCTCTCTTTTTTGTATTATCCTGCATATTCATGCCTCCTTTGTATTTGTCGCAAGACGCATTACCTTACGCTCATCCGCTTCTTCCGCTGAAATTTCTCCTGTGATTTTCCCCTCGCACATGACATAAATGCGATCGCTCATTCCCAGCACCTCAAGAAGCTCTGAAGAAATCATAATAATGGACATCCCCGCCTCAACCATCTTATTCATCAGAGAATAAATCTCATATTTAGCTCCCACGTCAATACCTCGCGTCGGCTCATCGAGAATCAGAAGCTTCGGCTTTGCAAAAATCCATTTTGCCAGTACCACCTTCTGCTGATTTCCGCCCGACAGATTATATACCTCCTGCTGTATGGAGGGCGCTTTAATATTAATATCTTTCTTAAGCTTCGACGCCTGTATTACTTCTTCATTGGCGTTCACCATATGGTGAGCGAGCAGTTCTTTTAAGTTTGCAAATGTAATATTGAATTTTATATCCTGATGAAGTATCAGTCCATTTTTCTTTCTGTCCTCCGTAGCATATGCCACGCCCGCTTCTATCGTAGCCTTAGGGGAACGGAATGAAACGTTTTCTCCGTCTAATACAAGACTGCCTTCTTTGATATTCCAATCCGGCGTATTTCCAAATATACTTAATGCCAGCTCTGTTCTTCCGGCTCCCATCAAACCTGCCAGACCTACAATTTCACCTTTTCTTACATTCAGGTTAATGTGATCCAGCAATTTTCTTCCGCTTTTCGGATCTTCTACCGTCCAGTCCCTGATTTCAAACCGGACCTCTCCTGCCGTATGCCCTTCTCTTTTCGGGTAAATGTTTTCCATTTCCCTGCCCACCATATAACGGATAATCATATTTTCCGTTACTGTTTTCTCCGTATCGTCCATAGAACATACGGTAGTTCCATCGCGCAGTACAGTAATTGTATCTGCGATCGATACGACTTCTTTCAGGCGATGAGAAATCATAATCAGACTTACGCCTTCTTCCTTCAGCTCTTCCAGAAGAGACAGCAGATTTCTGCTGTCTTCTTCATTCAGGGAAGACGTAGGCTCGTCCAGAATAATCAGCCGCGCTCCCTTGGAGAGAGCTTTTGCAATCTCCACCAGCTGCTGTTTTCCCACGCTGAGTTCTTTTATCTTTGCTTTCGGATTTACGTCAAGGCGTACTCTTTTCAGAATTTCAACTGCGCGGATCGTAGTCTGATTCCAGTCTATACGTTTTCCTTTGAGGATTTCATGTCCGAAAAAAATATTTTCTTCTACGGACAATTCCGGAATCAGCGCCAGCTCCTGATTAATAATGGCAATTCCTGCCTTTTCGCTCTCTTTTATATTATGAAACTGCACCGTCTGATCTTCGTAAATAATATCTCCCTGATAAGTGCCATATGGATAGACCCCTGAGAGCACCTTCATCAAAGTCGATTTACCCGCCCCGTTTTCTCCTACAAGACAATGGATTTCTCCGCGTTTCACAGAGAAATTGACATTATTCAGCGCTTTTACGCCGGGAAACCCTTTTACAATTCCTCTCATTTCCAAAATATTATCTTTCATGGCATTTCCTCTTTTATTACGGTTCAGATAAAATGAGCGGTCAACGACCGCTCATTTTAATGGGCGTCTTATGCTTATTTCCATCCGGTATATTTAGTCCCATCATAAATTCCAGTATCAAAGAATATTTCTGCAATATTATCTGCCGTTACAGTAACCACGTCTGCCTGTACAGAAGGAACTTCCATGCTGTCATTGTTGTAAACAGCGTCTGTCTTCGGCGTTTCTCCATTTATCAGAGCCGTAAGAATCGCGTCTGTTCCGCGAACCAGCGCCTGAGAGTCCTTATATACCGTCATTGACTGCTTTCCGTCGATAATATACTGTACAGAAGCCTCAACTCCGTCTGCTCCTGTAATTACAAGCCCTGTCACCTCCGGATCTGCAAGAAATGCATCGGATAACGCTCTGCAGCAATCGTCATCTGCCGGAGCCAGAACAAACACATCTCCCTTTGCTTCTGAATCCACTGCCGTCAGATGCGCTTCTGCCAGAGATTTACATACGGCCATGTTCCATTCCGAATCGATTGTCTGCATAATCTCTACCATTTCATCTCTTGTCAGTTCCTGTTTGTCCTTATAGTCGAGCGCTTTGTCGCAGTTGCGCACTACAAACGTACCGTCTGCAATGTAAGGCTGAAGAGCTTTCCATGCTCCTTCAAAGAACAGAACGGAATTATTATCTGTCAGAGCTCCTGAATAAAGGTATAAATTATGTCCCTTTCCTCCGGCAGCCTGCGCCTGTTCAATGATGTAATCAGCCTGCGCCTTTCCTACAGAACAGCTGTCAAACGTAACATAATAATCCAGCTTGTCTGTATTCATAATCAATCTGTCATAGGAAATCACAACCGCTCCTTCCGACTTCGCGTCGTTTACCGCTGCTGCCGCTGCCGTTGCGTCATATGCACATAAAATAATCGCTTTTGCTCCCTTGCTGAGAAGCGTCTCTACATTCGTCTTCTCCGTAGCTGAATTATTCTGGCTGAACAGAATCTCATAGTTGTAACCTGCTTCTCCGAATATTTCTTCAAAATATCTCTGGTCATTCAGCCAGCGCGACTCCTCTTTTGTCGGAAGTATAATTCCTATCAAATCATCTTTTGTCAGCGCCGCCGTTTCTTCTTTCGATTCCGTCTCTCCCGCAGCCGGCTGAGTCGTTTCCTGCTTTTCCGCTCCACATCCAATTACAGAAATCATTAAAACAGCCGCAATAACAGAAGCTAATATCTTTTTCATACGTTCCCTCCTTATCTGTTCAAAAACTCTTTATCTTATGCACTGCTCCTTACTCTCCTCCTTTTTTGCATGATTTGCATAACTCTGATTTTCTTTTGTCTGTTTTTATCTTCTTTTATTCGATAATATCACTATTTTTAGTAATCTTCAATAATATCTCTATATTATCTCTCTATATCTGCCATGTTTTTGTGCAAATTTTGCACGCTATCCCGTTCCCTGTCTCTTCCTGTACGGGCACGTCCGAGACTTTTCTCCCCCCAGCAGAATCAGAAAACGGGACAGAAAAAGACGGCTGCCGCCAGCCGTCTTTTCTCCTGTTATTTAAAAATTTCTTTTACACGATTCTTACTTCCGTACCTGCCTTCCTGAGTTCTTCAACAGCTTCCTCTGAACACTTTTTATCTGTGATCAGATGAACCTCCGGACCTACTCCGCACAAATGTGTAAATCCGGTTCTTCCTACTTTTGTATAGTCCGCAAGAATCAGTGTATTTCTGGCTCTTTCAATCATCAGACGGTTTACAGACGCCTCCTCGCCATGAAAAGTCGTCACTCCGCCCTGCGCGCTGATGCCGTCAATAGATAAAATCGCCCAGTCCGCCTGATAATGCTGTATCTGCTCCTGCGCGTCGCCTCCATATGTGAATCCATACTGAGCGCTGACCTCGCCTCCCAGAAGAACACTGTGAATCAGGGGAAACCTGCTCAATTCCAGCGCTACTGCCACAGAGTTTGTCACAACATTCAGATTCTTATGATTTTTCAGTTCTTCCGCAAAATATTTCGTCGTAGTACCCGAGCTGATAAACAGCGTCGTCCCGTCTCTTATCCAGTCAGATGCCGCCCGTGCAATCTCTCTTTTTTCTCCGGTCCTCACCTGACGTCCTTCAAAAGGATCGGTTGTTGAACGTTCTCTGCGGACAGCTCCTCCCTGAATTCTCTCCAGATATCCATCTTTTTCCAGGGCGTTTAGATCGTTACGAACCGTAACAAGCGTAACGCCCAGTTCTTTGCTTAAAGCCGATACCCAGACTTTTCCGTCCCGGTTCAGGTATTCCAGTATCTTTTCCCTTCTAATATCTATCTTCAGCCTGCTGTCCGCCACCGCTTCGCGCCTCCCTTATTTTACAGACTCTTATGATTCAGCCTTTCTCCTACTGCTCCGCCCGGATGAATCAGGGCAAACTGCTCTGCTCTGTATCCCGTCTCTTCGATGAGCGCCGCCTGCAGGGCATGGAAAATCATACACAGCGCCGTCGTACTCGTAGTTCCCTGCGCATTATACTTATCCGTCTCACGATTTACATGCTGCTTCAGCACAACATCTGCCGCCGCTGCCAGCGGGGATTCCAGATTCTCTGTGACCGTAATAATGTGTACGCCTTTTGCCTTACAGATATCTACAATAGGAAGAAGCTCTTTTGTCTTTCCTCCGCGCGAAGCAAAAATCATCACATCGCCCTGCTGAAGAAATCCTGTCGCCCCGTGCACTGCTTCTGCCGGGGAAATAAAACGTGAAGGCCGTTCAATACAGCACATCAGATGCGCCATATGCTGACAGATAATACCAGAATGTCCGCATCCGCAGGTTCCTATTCTCTGTGCCGACGCAAGAAGCTCTACCGCTTTGGAAAACGCCTCTTCATCAAAATAGTCCTTCATTTCCCTGATACATGCAGCCTCAATATCGTATGCTTCTTTCGCTGCAAGAATCGCTTCCTTTTTCATCTTTCACCCTCCTGACATTTGCGATTTATTTTTTCTAAAAAGAAAATATCATTTTCCTTTCAGAAGATCAATAGACATTTTCAACTAAATTGCCTCCGTTTTTTTGTCTCTTTTTACGTTTTTATTTATTTAAGGAAAATATTATTGACTATATTTTTTCCTTTTCATATAATATAAACAACAAAACAAAAAACAGTTATCGAAAGGAGTAATGCGATATGAATCTAGGATGTACTATTCGCGCACCGTTTTTTGAAATCGGTCCCAAATCCTATCTATACGGTGGTGATATCATAGAGCTTGCAAAAGCTGCCGACGCCGCGTCCGAAAAATATAATGTTGACATCATTTTCACGACGCCGCTTGTAGAAATCGCAAGAGTGAAGGCTGCAACAAAGCATCTGCATGTTTTTGCACCTCATATGGATCCGCTTCGTCCGGGCAGAGGTCTGGCTGATACGCTTCCTGAGTCTCTTGTAGCTGCTGGAGCAGAAGGCGTTATGCTGAACCACGTTGAAAAGCCATTATCCATTTCCGTTCTTCGCGAAACAATCCTCCGTGCCGATGAAGTAGGACTTACAACTATCGTCTGTGCCGATTCCATCACAGAAGCCGGTATGATTGCAAAGCTGAATCCCAACATTATTGTAGCCGAGCCTTCCGAACTGATCGGAACCGGAATTACAAGCGGTCCGGAATACGTTGAAGCTTCTATGAAGGCTGTCAAAGATGTAAATCCGGAAATTCTTGTTCTTCAGGGCGCCGGAATTTCCAATGGACAGGATGTTTACAATACTATATCCGCAGGAGCTGAAGCTACCGGTTCTTCTTCCGGCGTCGTAAAAGCACCTGACCGTGCCGCTATGGTAGATGAGATGATTTCTGCCGTACGCCGCGCATGGGACGAGCGTCACGCAAAATAAACCGCGTAAACGGTTATAAATTATTTATACAATACAAGGAGGTATACCATGGAATTTAAAGTAGTACAGAAAGAGCTTGAATTAAGATCAAGAGGATGGATTCCCACCTTCCACGATGTTTCCAAAGAAGTTATGGAAATCGTAAAGGAATCCGGCATCAAAAACGGAACCGTATGCGTAGCTTCACACCACACCACCTGCTCCGTAATGGTTCAGGAGGCTTCTCACGATATTGACAGCTTCGATCTTGAGTTTTTACAGCATGATCTGCTTGATATTATGCGTAAGCTCGTTCCGGATTTCCGCGAGGAAGGTATGTATCGTCATCCCGGACCGATTCACGCACAGTTTGGCCGCTATGTAAACGAGCCCGGCGATTACTCCAGCCATAACACAGACGGACATCTTCGTTCCGTATTCTTTGGACGCAGTGAAACACTGACCATCAAAGACGGCGAAGTTGACGGCGGAGAATTTGCACACGTTTATTTCATCGACTGGGATCAGGTTCGTTCCCGCAGAAGACAGCTTAACGTTACCGTTATGGGAACTACAGAAGATGTAGGAGACCGTAAATACAAGAACGGCGAAGTTCTCAATACACTCCGCCAGTATACAGATGAAGAGAAGGCTTACATGAAAGAATTCGATTATCAGCTTGATAACAGAAAAACCTTTGCTGAGACGGAAAAGGTTCCGAGCATGTAATATCTGATGTAGCAATTTTATACATACGTCTTTCCCGAAGGGCGCTGCAAAACTTTCAAGGTGTTTTGCAGCGCCCTCGCTCTGTACATAAATGTACATAAAAATTTAATTCCGTACTTTTTCCTTAAATAACTCGCTGGCATTATTAAAAAACAGGCCCTCAATCTGCGTCTGATCAAGATCAAGCAGCAGCGCCGCCTGATAAAAGGCAAGAAGATTTTCAACTGCTATAAAGGTGCGTTCCAGGCAGTTGAATCTTTCTCCCATCAGCCAGTTCTGACCCTTCCCGACAGAGATCGCCCTTCCTCTGTGCATACAGACAGGATAGTCGCTTCCCCACATCGTTCTTTTCCCCACATTTTTCATAATGCAGGCTATCATCGGTCCCGGCTCGCAAATTGCCGCCATGTCAAACCAGACATTTCCCCTGTCTTCAAGTTTTCTTATCTGCTTAACACCTGTCCACGCAGCAAACGCTCTGCTGCAGTGCGCCAGAACGAGCTGTGCATCCGGATACCTCCGGGTCATTTTCTCAATATAAAAAATATTTTTTTCATCCGAAAGAGCGTCAGGGCGCATAACGTGAAGAATAATCGGCAGTTTTTTCTCATTAGCCGCCGTCCAGGCTGCCTCAGGAAGAAAATCTCCGATCGTAAGAGACTCATAATCCCTTGTGTCCGCCCCATAACAATAGCATTTCAGCCCGCGTACTCCCGGAAGGACGCTCTTCATGTCCCTCCGGTAATCAGAAACAGCTGTGGAATCCTTAATAAAAACACAGTCCTCCGTACCTAAAGCATTCGGAATTGTCTCCGCCAAATATAAATGCATATGTGCGTCAAATACCCGTTTCGGCAGAAAATCTCTCTAATGTTCTATTACCCGAAAATCATTTTCCAAAAAGGGAAAGTTCACGCCTTTTTCCATTTTATTATATTTCGCCCATCTTCTTCATAGCTTCAGCAACAAGTTCTTTATTCCGCTCTTCATAATCTACTGTAACCGGATTTTATTCCAGCTTTACGGAATGAACTTCCGCCAGAAAAAGCAGCAGGCGCGCATCGACCGCGCCAAATTCCTTCTGCGCAATACGGACCAGAAAATATCCGAAATATGTATTCTTGTGGAATACTCTGATGAAGCCGCATTCTACAAAGCGTTCAAAGCCAACTGCAATATGACACCTCAGGAATTCCGTTCTCAAAACAAGCAGAACTGATACAAAGGCTGCGCAAAGCATTCCCGACCCGCGCCAATACCTTTTGTTATACTAAAAAAACGTCCACTGGACGTTTTTTTAGTATGCCTGGCAACAGCAAAGCGTCCGCTGCGGCATGTACCGAAACGGACGCTCTATCTCATGCACGCTGTTTTATGCAAGCACTTTTATTACAACTTTCTTCTTTTTCTCTCCTGTTCCCCAACAGGGCCGATGCGCGTCTCCGGGGAAAAGTACGGCAAAATGTCCTTCCCCCATAGGCAACGCGGCAAAAGGCGCGTCCTCCTTTGAAATCGAGAAATCTCCCTCTTTATCGTATTCACTCCATCCCCCGACCTTTTCAATCGGACATACCGCTATCTTTTCTCCCTGTTCCAGCGCATACTGAATGTCTATGTATTCTCTGTGACACTCCCATGCCGTCTCTTCCCATCATGGATGTAAATCCGGCTGCATCACATTATAATATACCTTATCATTCACCTGATACGACCCCGGTTCCAGACTTTCAAAATCCACATACGTCAGAATATCCAGCTGTTCACTGATTCCACGGTACCAGGACACATGATCCAGAACATCATAAATCATCCTGCTCCTCATTTCTGCAGCGAAGTACGCGAACTCCCATGGCTTCCATCCTCTGCAGCTCCTCTTCATGTTCCGGATCTGCATCTGTAATTAATTTATCCACCACATTCAGACCGCTTACATGATAAAAGCTTTCAAATCCGATTTTGGTTGAGTCAGCGACAACAATCACTTCGCTGGCGCAGGCAATCATTCCGCGGAACAGTCCCGCGGCTTCCATATGACGCGTAGTAATTCCGCCTTTGCAGCTGATTCCGCTGATGGAAAGAACAAGCTTATCTGCTTTATATTGCTTTAACTGTTCAATCGCTTCGCTTCCATGCGTAAAGACCGCATCCCGCGTCAGCTCACCTCCCAGAAGAATTGCTTCGCTTCCGCTGTGACGCTTTATCTCCCGCGCAACAGAAATTGCATTGGTGATAACCTTCACCTGTTTTTTCCGCAGTTCCCACGCCGTCAGCATGGCAGTCGTTCCCGCGTTCATGATAAAGAAATCCCCTTCCTCTATCTCCTCTGCGGTGCGCTTCGCTATCCTCTGCATCATCTCGCGTCTTTGCTGTTCTTTGCTTTCCACAGCACAGGCGGTCACACCGCCGAAGGTCCGAAGAAGCTTTCCTTCACTTTCCAGAAGCCTCAGGTCCTTTCGCACTGTAACAAGCGAAACCTGAAGAAGCTCACTCAGTTCTTCCACCCTGACAACCTGTTTTTCCTGCAGAAGCTCTAAAATAATTTTTTCTCTTTCCTGAAATTTCATCTTTTCTAATATTGGAAATAATAATCCGGTTCTACAGTATCCGCCAGTTTTTCACTCATAAGTATCCGCGTCGGCTTATCTCTCAGTTGCAGAATCGACGCCGGGACATCCTGAGATGGCTTTCCGAAAATGCACATTCTGGAAGTCATCCGCTGCCACGTCACGCGGCTTCCCGCCGTTGTAATACTGTGGATATCGAGAACTTCTTTTGCATTCATAGCGTCGCGCGGTCCCATCATCGCTCCTTTTGGCGGAACCTTCGCTATGTCGCCAGAGCATCCGAAAGAACCGTGAAGTGAGTTCTGCGCAATCGTCAGAGGATGAAGATTCGCTATCTTGGCTCCCTGCGCACAGTATTCTTCCATCGTATCGCAGAACCAGTCCTCTACCGGATCGATAAACGCCAGATGTCCTGGCCAGCCCGGTCCGCTGTATACAATATCCGCTCCTCCGTCCTGCTCCAGCATCTTTGAATAATCCGGTGTAATTTTATTACTGTGATAAATAAAATTTTCTTCTTTAAAGCCCAGATCAAGGATCTTCGATACCATTGTGCGATAAAAAGAATTTCCAAATCCTGCCTTATAGCTCAGAGGCGCAACATTTCCGTCTTCATCCGCCCATTCATCCATCATGTAAAACTTTACATTACGGCAGTTTACCTTAAGTTCCCGCAGCATATACGCCACATTACTGTAATAAGGATCTGGATTCGGCATGATCATGACCATTTTTTTGTCGTATACATCCGATTCTACAATTCTTTTCAGAATATCTGTCATATATACGATTTCAATATCTTCATCCGTCATAACTTCTACGCTGACATGCGGATTTTCCGGATGTACTCCGTTTAATTTCAGAATATCTTCCTTTGTAATATTCCGGACTCTCTTAAGTTCCTCCAGATCTTTGAACGGATAAAACTCTGCAGGCTTAAATGTAAACCTATCTTCGCTAAAAATCATTCACCTCTTCCTTTCCTTATTTTTCTTATATTTCTTATCTTATATTTCAATTCTTGTACATACAGTTTTATACTGTCCGTCCTGAGCGTACCAGCGAGACATCAGAATCCTTCCGTCTCTGGTACGAATCGCTCCCGGCTGCCCAAATTTAAGATATGCAAAAACCTCCTCCATTTTATCATCTCTTAAGACTGGCGTCTTCGGTTCCCAGATCAGCATCTTATCCTGAATCTCCCAGGTGCGGTGCGAAAAATCAACAACATAGCCGTAAATTCCCGGTCGCTCGGTATCTCTTCTCACTGCATGCAGAGCCAGCAGCCTGTCGCCTCCCAGCGCGCACACAGAGGACGCCTGCCCTCTTACGCCTGTTGAAATCGGTCTGCTCCACGTCTTTCCTTCATCCTCCGACCGAAGAAGGCGTCCGCACATGGAACCTGTCATAGTTCCTTCCCATGTGGGAAATCCCGTTATCGGCGTCGCCCAGGTTCCATCGTCAAGAACTGTCAGCGGCGCAGAGGCCTCTACATGAGGCCCCCACGCGCACGCAACAGGAGTCATAGCGCTCCAGGTTTCTCCCTGATCATCAGATACCGACCAGAACACAAAGTCTTCCAAAAGACTCCTGTCTCAGGGTTTCCAAGCGGAAGCTCCGGGTCTTTTCGCAAATAAGCATCCCCTATTGCCGCAAGCCGCCCGTCATTCAACGGCACTACCTTACAGCTTTCGCTTACACGGTACGGAAATCCGCTTTTATCAAACATGGGCTTTGGACTTCCCATGTCTTTCCTCCGTCCTGGCTGAAAGAAATATAACTGGCGCTGTCCACACTCTCAAAGGCTTCTCCTATCACATGAACTGCTGCAATTCTTCCATCCTTCAGCTCACACAGAAATGGAAACATGCTCTGACGGCTTCGGAGCTGAGGAAGCGGATTTCCATAAATCACAGAGCTTTCAAAGCTTTTCATCATCCGCCTCCCCTATTTTAATACTGGAAATAATAATCCGGTTCGATCGTCGCAGCCAGATTCTCGCTCATCACAACATGAGTCGGATTCTCACGCAGCTGAAGAACAGAAGCCGGAACGTCCTGAGACGGCTTTCCAAAGATACAGAGTCTCGATGTAAGACGCTGCCAGGTTACATGGGTTCCTGCCGTCGTAATGCTGTGGATATCAAGCACTTCTTTTGCCTTCATCGCATCGCGCGGTCCCATCATAGCGCCCATCGGCGGTACGTTTGCAATATCTCCGGAGCATCCAAAGGAACCATGGAGTGAATTCTGAGCAATCGTCAGCGGATGCAGCTTCGCCACCTTTGCTCCCTGCGCACAGTATTCTTCCATAGAATCGCAGAACCAGTCTTCTACCGGATCGATAAATGCCAGATGTCCCGGCCAACCCGGACCGCTGTAAATGATATCTGCTTCTCCATCCTGCTCCAGCATCTTGGAGAAATCAGGCGTCGTCTTATTGCTGTGATAGATAAAGTTCTCCTCCTTAAATCCAAGATCCAGAATATTAGAAACCATAAAACGGTAGAACGCGTTTCCAAATCCCGCCTTGTAGCTCAGAGGCGCGATATTTCCGTCTTCGTCAGCCCATTCATCCATCATATAAAACTTTACGTTACGGCAGTTTACCTTAAGCTCATGCAACATATAAGCTACCTGACGGTATGCCGGACACGGATTCGGCATAATCATTACAACCTTTTTGTCATAACGATCCGAATCAACAATTCTTCTTACCATATCTGTAAGCATTACAATTCCAGCTTCTTCATCTCTGCGGATATCCAGATACATGCTCGGACTTGTCGGATGTTTTCCGTTCATCGCAAGAATATCTTCCTTCGTGATAGCACGCACTCTGTCGATTTCCTCCGTGTTCTTAAACGGATAAAAATCCGCCGGTTTAAATTTAAAATTGTCCTCTCCAAAAGTCATATTCTTTTCCCCCTTTAACATTTTCTGTTATTTTACTTCTTCCACAGTATCCAGAATTGCGTCTACAAGCTTCCTTCCAAAGCTCTTATCCAGCATAGAGGTATCTGTCTCATATCCTCCTGTGACAAGAGATTCCGGCGTGTAAAGGTATCCCGGAAGCACTCCGTTTGCAAGCTCGTTGAAAATAACCTTTCCAAATCCAGCCATCGCTTTTACATACAGGGCATATTCTACAAAGATCTCTCCCTGTGCTCCAACCACGCAGGTATCTCCCAGACGGAAGACCTGAACCTCTGCCGGAGCCTCCTCTTCGAGAAGTTCAATCTTAACTCCACGCTTATGCATTCTTACATAACCCAGCTGATCTTCTGAACCAAGAAGCTTCAGATTTGCATTCTGCCACAGGTAGTACTCTTCGCGAACCTTAGAATCGCCGTATTTTGCATACAGCTCTTCATATACCTTTTTGTCATGGTTCATCTGCTCTATAAGTTCTTCTTCCGTACCAAAATCACGAATCGGAACTTCTATTTCTGTGCCGGCCGTGCGAATATCCAGCTCCGTCTTCCATTCTTCCTTCTCAATCACTGTATATGCTGCTTTTGCAAGCGTTCTTCCCACGCGCTCAGCCTCGTCGTAGCTCTCGCCCTGACGATAGTAACGGCTGGACTGATTTCCAGATGCACCCTGGGCAAATCCCACTACCGCATCTTTCTCTAGCTCATTCAGCTGTATTCTTATATACGCCGGATAGTCTGCGGTACATACTGTACTCCATTCATGAATGAAGGTAGGATGAAGAGTATAATTTACAAAGATACCTCTAATCACATCCTTTGTATCCTTCACCGCCATCACGCTCACCAGAGGATCGTGCGGTCCGCCCGGAAGACGTCTGTTTCCTCCTACTCCCGATTCCGCTCCGCATACAACGGTTCCTGAAAGAAATGCAGCGTCAAAAGCTTCTTTTTTCGCCTTTATAATAATGCCTGCTACCTTTTCAATCAGTTCCTTCACATATTCTTCCGGCTGTCCCTTTCCTTCTTCCAGGCTTTCGATATCAAGTCTTCCTGACGCCCAGGGACCGGAATGTGTATGGGAACAGCTTATCATGACGTTCTGTCCCTTTATGCCGCATTCTCTTTCTACTATCTCTCTTACCTTTTTCGTATGCTGCTTGGAGAAAAACAGAAGGTCAAGAGTCACCATCGCTACCTCTGTCCCGCCGTTTTCCAGATACATGCAGGCCGCATACAGAGGATCATGCGCTCCTGTATTATTTCTCGCATAATGAGGATATCCCGCCAGCTCCTCACCCTGATTTGGTGTAATATCCACCAGTGCCATTCCTGCTCTTAACACGTTTCATTCACCATCCTTTTCTTTATTTCTTTTATCTGCATATACAATACGTATACCCTGATCAGAAATCTTTTTCAGTTCTTTTCTGATGTCCGGATCTGCCGTCCAGTTTGTCACCAGCATATCCACGCACGAAAGATCGTCCACCAGACAATCGCTTTTTACCCCGATTTTACTTGAGTCTGCAACGAGAATCCTGACTCTGGCACGGCGAAGGACAGAACGCAGCATCTCGTTTCCTTCTATTCTCCGCGTCGTAAGACCGGCGTCTGCGTCTACCCCGTCCATGGTCACAATCGCCTTATCTGCCATATAATAGTTTACCTGCCGCACTGCGTCCGGTCCATGCACAAAATAGTCTGTCTCGTCAATCTCTCCTCCAAGAATTACGACCTGATAATCGGCACGTCCGCACATCTCCTCTGCTATCATAAGCGAATCCGTCACAATCTTCAGATTCTCGCAGCGCTCAGCGCAGCGCAGCGTCAGGTGTGTGGTAAGTCCTGAAGTTACGACAAGCGAATCTCCGTCTTCTATAAATTCTGCCGCTTTTTTTGCTGCTTCTTCTTTCAGCGTTACATTTTTCACACCCGGTCCATAGGGAATCAGTTTTTTTACCTCATCATCTCTATGCAGAACCGCGCCCCCGGAAATTCTGTCTATCTTGCGTTCTTTTTCAAGGATCTCCAAATCTTTTCGTATGGTTACAACCGACGTTTCCAATTCTTTGCTTAATTCCGAAACAGATACTGTCCCTCTCATTTCCAGTTTCTTCAGTATCCATTCCAGGCGTTCCGCTTTCTTTACTCTTGATGACAAATGCGACCTCCCAGAATAACTGTATCCACATGAAACATATCGTCTACGAACACCAGATTCGCTTTTTTCCCTGCCTCAATCGTTCCAATCTCATGATCCATTCCTATCACGCGGGCAGGATTACGCGACGCCATAAGGAACGCCTGCGCTATTCCGCAGTTTGTGTGCGTCATCATATTTCTGCAGGCAACATTCAGAGTAAGCTTGCTGCCGTTTAAGCCTCCGTTGCTGTCAAACACAAGATCTGTCACATGCTTCAGCCCTTCGGGCGGCTGCATGTCGCTCACAAAGCTGTCGGTAATCAGGACAATCTTATCGACTCCCTTTATCGAAACAATCATCTTCAAAAGTTCCGGGCTGACATGAACTCCAAGAGAGTCGCAAATCACCTCCGCATACATATCCGGATCTGCCATACAGTATTCATCCGGACCGCATCCCCGCGTTCCGCCCCATGTCGTAACACGTCCGGTCGCATCCATACAATGCGTCTGAAGCCCTACTCCATATTTCTTCACTCTTCTGATCTGCGCTGGATTCGCCTCGCTGTGGCCCACGCTGAACATTACCTCCGGATTCACGCTTTTCGCATAATTCAGAAAAGGTTCTATTCCT
>CAUWNO010000045.1:0-15396 GCA_963559965.1 uncultured Lachnospiraceae bacterium
TTTTTTCCTCACATCGCCTCTGCAAAAAAGCCTGTTCTCTTTTTCCCAAATCTATGCTACAATATAGGAACTTGGAGAGGTGTTTTTATGAGCGGCTTTATTTTATATGGAGACGGGGCTTCCGGGCATACGCCGGTCCCCAATTTCTTTCTGGACAACTACATGCCCGGCGCGAACGGAGAATATGTAAAAATTTATCTTTACCTGCTTCGCTGTATGCGAACAGAGAATCAGGAGCTGTCCATCCAGCTTCTTGCAGACCGTTTTGACCGTACGGAAAGCGACGTCTGCCGCGCTCTGAAATACTGGGAGAAAATGCGTCTTCTGAAGCTCGAATACGACACTTCCCGACAGATTTGCGGAATCCGTCTTCTTAAGGAAGACTCCGGCTCCGCCTCTTCCTCAGGCAGCGAACTGAGCGGAACATTCGGCTTTCCGGACCAAGCTCCTGCTGCTGAAAAACCCGCGCCCCCAGCGCAGCCCGTGCGGAACGCTTCCTTACAGCCTCTGCCTCAGAACGAAGCAAAGCAGCTTCTTTTTATCTGTGAGCAGTATCTGGGGAAAACGCTGAGCGCGCAGGAAGTATCCAAGATTCTTGACTTTCACGACAGCCTCGGCTTCAGCGCCGATCTCATCGAGTATCTGGTAGAATACTGCGTATCCATGGGACACAAAAGTATTCACTACATTGAATCCGTAGCTCTTGGCTGGCATAAAAGAGGCTTTACCACAGTAAGCCAGGCAAAGGAGCAGGTCACCACCTACAATCCGGCGTATTTCAAAATACTGAAAGCCTTCGGCATCGCAAGCCGCAATCCTGTGGAAGTGGAGATTACCTACATGGACAAATGGATGAGAGAATACCGCTTCTCTCTGGAACTCATTACCGAAGCCTGCAGCCGTACCATGGCGGCTATCCATAAACCGGGCTTCGCTTATGCCGACAAAATTCTGAGCGGCTGGAAGAAAAACCACGTTTCCGCTCTGTCCGATCTGGAAGCCCTGGACCGCAGTCATCAGGATTCCAGAGAAAAAACGGCTCCTGCCGCGCCTGCGGCAAGAAAGCCTGCCGAGTCCAACCGATTCCGCAATTTCCAGGAACGGGATTACGATTTCGGCGAGCTGGAAAAGCAGCTGATTAACAAGTAAAAGAAGGGAGCGCCCGTGTCTTTATCAAATTCACAGTACGATTCTATTCTCCGCGTCTACAGCGCGCGGCAGGCACATTCTAGGCAGGAGCTGGAAACGCGTCTTGCGCGTATACGAAAGGAGCTGCCCGGTCTTTCCGAACTGGAATCTTCTATTACTTCCTGTCACGCCGACAAGGTGCGCGCCGCCGTATCCGGCGATTCTTCTGTACGGGAGGAACTGGAGAAGCGTCTCCGCTCTCTGACAGAACAAAAAGACGCCCTTCTCAGATCCCGCGGATACACGCCGGACGATCTGAAACCATCCTATATTTGCCCCGACTGCCAGGACACCGGATATATCGGGACAAAGAAATGCCACTGTTTCCTTCAGGCGGAGATCGATCTTCTCTATCACCAGTCCCGCCTCCGCGAGACGCTGGAAAAGGAAAACTTCAGTACCTTCTCCTATTCCTGGTATGAAGGTGAAGAAAAGGAAATCATGCGGCGCAACGTTATGGAAGCCCGGCTGTTTCTTGACAGCTTTGATACTTCTTTCCGGAACCTCCTCCTTCTCGGAGCAGTCGGAACCGGAAAAACCTTCCTTTCCAACTGCATCGCCAAAGAGCTTCTGGATACCTGTCATTCCGTAGTCTATCTGACAGCCTTTCAGCTCTTTGATCTTCTGTCCAAAGCCGCCTTCGGCTCAGAAAAGGATGCTCCGGAAAAATCGCAGGCATATCCCTATATTCTCGACTGCGATTTGCTGATTATTGACGATCTCGGAACCGAGCTGCCCAATTCCTTTACTGTCTCGCAGTTCTTCCTCTGCGTCAATGAACGGATTCTTCGTCAGAAATCTACGCTTATCTCTTCCAATCTGGACATAGAGGCGCTCCGCAACATCTATTCTGAGCGAACCCTGTCCCGTATTATCAGCTGCTATACGATCCGGCAGCTGCCCGGAAGCGATATCCGTATTAAAAAGAAATTACTGAACAATTCACAATAATGGAGGATTTTATCATGTTGTTGCAACGCAGCCAGCGCGTACTTGAAACTATTCCAACCGGTTCTCTGGGAATCATCCCGCTCAAGAGCTGTGAACAGCTCGGCCGTCAGGTAAATGATTATCTGGTAAAATGGCGTCATTCCAGCGAACTGGAGCACAAGTCCAATATCGCCTTTACCGGATACGAAAGAGATTCCTATCTGATTCAGGCAAACACTCCCCGGTTCGGTTCCGGAGAGGCAAAAGGCAGTATCAACGATTCCGTCCGCGGAAACGACCTGTATCTGATGGTCGACGTCTGCAACCACAGCCTCACCTACAATCTCTACGGATATACGAACCATATGTCTCCTGATGACCATTTTCAGGATCTGAAGCGCGTCATCGCAGCCATCGGAGGCAAGGCGCGCCGCATCACGGTAATTATGCCTTACCTTTACGAAAGCCGTCAGCACAAAAGAAGTTCCCGCGAGTCTCTCGACTGCGCTCTCGCTCTTCAGGAGCTGACCCATATGGGTGTTGAGAATATTATCACCTTTGAGGCGCATGATCCCCGTGTGCAGAATGCCATCCCGCTTCACGGCTTTGAAACGGTCACTCCAGCATATCAGCTTGTCAAGGGGCTTCTGGAAAGCACAAAGGGGCTCCAGATCGACAGCGAGCATATGCTTGTAATCAGCCCTGACGAAGGCGGCATGTCCCGCGCCGTCTATCTGGCTAACGTACTTGGTCTTGATATGGGTATGTTCTACAAACGCAGAGATTACACACAGATTATCAATGGGCGCAATCCCATTATCGCCCATGAATTCCTCGGTTCTGATATCGAGGGCAAGGATATGATTATTGTAGACGATATGATTTCTTCCGGCGACAGTATGCTGGAGGTAGCCCGCGAGCTGAAATCCCGCGGAGCGCGCCGCATCTTTATTTTCTGCAGCTTCGGCCTGTTCACAAACGGTCTTGAAAAGTTCGACAAGGCTTATGAAGAAGGTCTCATCACCAAGCTTCTTTCCACGAATCTGGTTTACCAGGCTCCGGAGCTTCTTGAGCGTCCTTACTATGTAAGCTGCGATATGAGCAAATATATTGCGCTCCTTATTGATACGTTGAACCACGATGTTTCCATCAGCGATCTTCTCGATCCGTATGACAGAATTCAGGCTCTTCTGACAAGATACCGCAAAGGAGAACTGTAAAAGAAAAGAGCGCCGAAGGTTCGGCTGTGTGCCAATGCCTGAACCTCCGGCGCTCTTTTTTATATAATTTATTCCGGTTTTACACCTTGAACCGATATCCCACGCCCCAAATCGTCTCTATATACTGGGGCTTCGCAGAATTGAACTCTATCTTCTCCCGAATCTTCTTAATGTGAACGGTCACCGTCGCAATATCTCCGACAGAATCCATATCCCAGATTTTCCGGAAAAGCTCTTCCTTTGTAAAGACATGGTTGGGATTCTCTGCAAGGAAGGTGAGCAGGTCAAATTCCCGCGATGTGAAATTCTTCTCCTCTCCGTTGACCCAGACGCGGCGGGCTGTCTTATCAATTTTAATCCCGCGTATCTCTATCACCGTATTTCCCTTGGAACTGCTGCTTACCAGCCTCTCATAGCGGTTCAAATGTGCCTTCACACGCGCTACCAGCTCGCTGGGGCTGAAAGGCTTCGTCATATAATCGTCTGCGCCAAGTCCAAGTCCCCGGATCTTATCTATATCATCCTTTTTCGCCGATACCATAATGATCGGCGTATTCTTCTGTTCTCTGACCTGACGGCAGATCTCAAAACCGTCTACACCCGGAAGCATCAAGTCGAGGATCACAAGCTGGAAGTCCTCGTCCAGAGCACGCTGCAGCCCCGTCTGTCCGTCCGCGGCAATCTCGACCTCAAAGCCGCTCAGCTCCAGATAATCCTTCTCCAGATCTGCAATCGCCTCTTCATCTTCCACAATCAAAATCTTACTCATGTCACCGGTACCTCCTGATATTTTCTAAGGACAAAATACATAACCGTCCCTGTCTGTTCCTTGCTTGTCGCCCAGACCTTTCCTCCATGATCTTCGATAATCTTCTTTACAATGGAAAGACCTATACCGCTTCCTCCCTTGGAGGAATTCCGCGACGTGTCTGTGCGGTAAAATCTGTTGAAAATAAGCGGCAGATCGCGGGCGGCAATTCCTTTGCCGTTATCCTCTATCTCTACCTGGACAAAGTCGCCCACATCCTTCACACGAATATTAATATATCCCTTGGGCTTGTCTATATACTTAATTGAATTGCTTACAATATTGTTGATCACGCGCTTAATCTGCTCTGCATCCGCAATCACCTGTACGCTCTCGTCCACATAATTAAAATAAGCAAGCTCAATATTCTGTTCTTCCAGCTCTATGGAAAGCTCCTCCACACAGTCTGAAAAATAGTCGTTCACATTGATTTTTTCAAAGGTATAAGGAATCCTGTTCGTATCGATCTTGGAATAAAACGTCAACTCGTTAATCAGACGCTCCATATCGTTTGCCTTATTGTAAATTGTACGGATATACTTCTCCTGCTTTTCCGGCGTGTCCGCCACGCCGTCCATAATTCCTTCGACATATCCTTTAACCGCCGTAATCGGCGTCTTCAGGTCGTGAGAAATATTGCTGATCAGCTCCTTGTTCTGCTTTTCCGCCTCCAGCTTCTCCTCTGCCGATTCCTTAAGTCTTCGGCGCATCTCCTCAAAGTCTGTGCACAGCTCGCCTATCTCATCCTCTCCTCCTGCCGGCATTTCAAAATCAAGATTTCCCTCTGTAATCTTCTTCGTCGCAACCTGAAGATGATGAATGGGCGTAACAATGCTCTTATAGATCCATGCAGTCAGAATTACGCTTGTAAAGACGAGAATCATAATGAGAACCATGACCACGTCGCCAATCAGCGATTTCATCTCCGGAATCATACTGCTGATAGCCGTCACAATAAAAGCGCTTCCATCCGTTCCGTCGGCAAAATTAAAATCCAGCTGTTTTACAAGCGCCTGAGAATTTCCGCCCACATAAATACCCCTATCCTGATCCGGATCATGATCTCCATACGGCGGAAGGCTGTCAAGCAGCTCCGTCGGCTCGTTTTCGTCCCCTATATAAATATAGGTCTCTCCCTTACGCACTATGAGAAAAGAATAGCGTGCTTCCAAATCAAGATTTACTCCGTCGAGATACTGCGGATCTTCAAAGGACTCCGGATTCTCCTCCGCCGTCTTCTCCATAGCAGAAAAGGACTCTTCCGTAATACGGCTCAGCATGGCGGGCGTATTGGAAAGCGTCTCATAGCTTGCATTTTCCACACCGTAAAGCTTCCGGATAGAGTTAATCTGATACTGACTGATGCCAAAAAATGCCAGTGTCGTAAACGACACCGGAACCAGAATTAAAATCAGGAAAGTAATAATAAGCTTTGTATGAAGTTTCATAACGTCCTCCTACGCCGCACAGTTATATACTCAGTATACCACAGCATCTGAGATCACTGTTGAAAAAGTATTATTAAAAATATAAATTTTTTCTAAACGATTTTTTAATATGCCTGTACAAAAAACGTAACAGTTCAGCCTTGCATCTTCGCATGGCTGAACTGCTGGCAAAAAACAGCCGCAAATCCTTTTTATCGGATTTACGGCTGCATCTTATCCTTTTTTATTTTACAGATCGAGCTTCATATCGCCAAACTGAATCCAGCCCTTTTTGCGCATAAATTCAGAAACGCCAAGAGTCACTACTGCCGGAAGGACAATCTGTATCAGAAGAATCTTAAACAGAGTCACTGCCGGTCCCTCCACAGGAGCCATGACCTGCCATGTCATAATCTGACCTACCAGTCCGGCTGTTCCCATGCCGGAACCTGTCGCATTACTTTCCATATGAAGAAGCATCGTTCCGACCGGACCAAGCACCGCGCTCGATATAATAGCCGGAAGCCAGATCAGAGGCTTGCGTACAATATTCGGAACCTGAAGCATCGACGTTCCGATTCCCTGTGCCAGAAGACCTCCTACCTTATTCTCACGATAGCTTGCAACAGCGAAACCTACCATGTTGCAGCAGCAGCCTATCGTAGCCGCTCCGGCTGCCAGGCCGGAAAGGTTCAGAATGACTCCAAGAGCTGCAGAGCTGATAGGCAGAGTCAGAATCATTCCCATCAGGACAGAAACAATAATACCCATAAGGAAGGGCTGCTGAATCGTTCCCCAGTTAATAAGCTCTCCGAGAGCCGTCATAAGACTGCTGATAGGCGGTCCGAGAATCAGTCCCACCGCAGATCCGGACAGGATTACAGTCAGCGGCGTCACAAGAATATCTACCTTTGTCCGTCCTGATACGAGACGTCCAAGCTCAATTCCCACAAGAGCCGCGATAAAAGCCCCGAGAGGCTCTCCGGGTCCGGCAAGCACAATCGCACCATCCACAAGAACGGCTCCTGCCGCAATCTTCGACGCAAAGGCTCCGACCATTCCCGCCGTAGCGGCTGAAAGAACTACAAGCGGACTTGTCTTAAACTTGCAGGCTGTTCCTACTCCAATTCCAGCTCCTGTCATAGCTGCTGCAACCTTGCCGAAGAGATAAATCGTATCTCCAACGCTTCCTCCGACGAGGCTTCCTATCTGCTGAATAATCGTGCCTACGATCAGCGTCGCAAAAAGACCGAGAGCCATACCGCTCAAGCCGTCAATCAAAATGTGATTCCCTATCTTTTTCAATTTTTCCATTATACTTTCCCCTCTTTTCTGTCCTTACACTTTACATGTAAAGTCAGGTGTCTTGTCAACCAGGGGTAAGCTTATCACAGTTCATATAAAATGTCAATCCTTCTTCATGTCCCTGGAAAATATCTTTACGCGCTCCGGAGACATCAGAACCGTTCCTGTGCCGCGGTACACCTCTGTATATCCCCGATCGAGAAACTGATTTGACAATTCGCTTTCCAGAAAAATATCCGCCCAGTGCGCCATATAAATCACATTCGGAAACTTGTCCGGATGAAGGGCATAATAGTCATAGAGCTGCGTGCTGTTCTCATGCACCTGCCACGTCGAATAATTGCCGCAGCCTGCCTCCGTATAGAGATAGATCCACGGAGCCACGCCCACAACCATAATCTCATCTTCCTGCGTCAGTTCCAGCATGTCCAGCTCATCCAGAACCTCTCCATACCACGCCGCCATTTCCGGCGTCGTATACACGTCCTTGAGAGGTCCTCTCTTCATCTGCTCTGTAAGATCCCATACGCGCTCGTCTCCCCATGCGTACGTCATCCGAAGATAAAAGGTTCCCGCAAACTGAACCGCAAGCACAAGCCCTGCGCAGAGAGCCGGGACAGCAAAGCGCTTTGCCCTCGCCTTCTGTTCTTTCAGCCAGTCTGCTGCAAAAATAAGCCCGACGCCGGAGCAGAGACTGTAAGCTACGCTGATTGTCACAATTCCCGTATTCGTCGCATACTGCACAATCAGAGTAAACGCCATCGCCGGAAGATACCACCAATAGAAGAGACGCCTGTTACGGTTCTCCGTCACCAAATACGCCTCCAGACACCAGAAGGCAAGCGGAAGCATCTGATAATTCACGGTAATATGTTCAAAAATAAAGCCGTAATAAATCAGATACGGCACGACAGCCAGAGACGCCAGAATCATGTAGACAAGACTGTGGCTGTACCGTTTCTTATCGACAAGCGTCGCCGCATAAATCACAAACAGCGCGCAGAACATCCATTTATAATTCTTAAAGCAGAGATAAAAATATCTCCAGGTCTTATACCAATAGCCTTCCTGATGCTCGGAGTCGCCTATAATATGGGGAATATTAGCCAGCATTTCTGCAAGGGTCCCTCTCTGAAATACAAACATAAGAAAGAGAACGAGGAGAATTCCGGCTCCCAGCGTCATAAAGAGAAAGCTTTTAAACCGCAGCGCCTCCTCCGGCTCTTCTCCCCTCTTTTTCCCGCGAACTGTCATCACAAGACAGAGAATTCCGTAAAACAGGTAAAGGATCAGAGCAAACGGATTTGCCAGCACAAGAACTGCCATCAGGATGCCGCACAGCATATATTCCGGAACGGAATGTTCCATCTTCGCAGACAGCACAGCCAGAATGACAGGAAGAACCGCAAATTCAATGGAATTATAGGACATCGCGCAGATACTGAAGGGAGCGAATACGGCAAAAAGAAGAGCCGGTCCGAACGCGGCATAGCCTCTCCTCTGAAAACGCAGATACAGAAAAAGCGTCACAACCGCCGCAAAAATCAGATAAAGAAAACGGCTTGCCATCACGATTCCTTCCGTAGACCCCAGCACAAGCCGGATCAGACAGTAAACCGGATGGAGAAGAAAGCTGCAAAGCTGCTGTGTGGGGTTCCACTCGTCAATCAGAACCTTCTCTCCCCGGAAGATTCTTTCAGACGTTCCGATAAAATACATCTCATCCGCCGTATTAAAGCCATAAAAGCTTCTCCACACAAAAACTGCCTGCAATAAAAGAAACAGGGCGATGAAAATCATATGCTGCCGTCTCCGGTCTGCCGTCTCCCGTCCTGCTTTCACTGTTCTTCTGTTCTGTTCTCTCATTTCCTGTCCTGCCGTTCTCATAATTCCTTTCCTGCTCACACCTTTTTGCCGCGTAAAACCGCGGTAACGCCGGAAAAGCAGTTATGCTTTTCCGACGCAGCCGCACATTCCCATACGCAGCTTTACAATCTCTTTCACGCGCTCCATAGCCTCTTTTCCGTACTTCTTCGGGTCAAAGGCTTCCGGATTCTTTTCAAGAAATTCCTTTACTCCCTCTGTATACGCAATACGCAGCTCTGTTGCAAAGTTTACCTTGCAGATTCCGCGGCGGATGCTCTCCTTTACCGCCTCCTCCGAAAGACCGCTTGCTCCGTGAAGCACAAGCGGAACAGATACCACCTCACGAATCTCTGCGAGACGGTCAAGATCCAGCTTCGGCTCTCCTTTATATACACCGTGCGCCGTTCCAATCGCAACTGCAAGAGAGCTTATCCCTGTACGCTCTGCAAACTCTTTTGCTTCAAGAGGATCGGTGTAGCCGCCGTTTCCGCCGTCCAGATCATCCTCTTTTCCGCCTACTTTTCCAAGCTCTGCCTCAACCGGAATTCCCGACGGGCTGCATGCGGCAACGACAGACTTCGTCAGAGCGATATTCTCTTCCAATACATTATGCGAACCGTCTATCATAATCGAAGTATAGCCTGTCCGCAGCGCCTGCATAGCCAGCTCGAAGCTGTCGCCGTGATCAAGATGCAGGCATACCGGAACGCTCGCCTTCTCTGCCGCAGCTTTCACATTTGCCAGATACATGTCAAGCCCCGCGTACTTAATCGTAGACGGAGTCGTCTGCATCATAAGCGGCGCGCGCATCTCCTCCGCAGCCGCTATCACAGCCATCACCATTTCCATATTTTCCACATTGAACGCGCCTACCGCGTAGCCGCCCTTCTGTGCGTCCAGCAGCATCTGCTCTGATGTAACAAAAGACATAACTTATTCTCCTTTGCTCTAATTGGGTCTTATTTGCTTTCCTCAGCTCTGCGGATATTCCTATACCTCAAGCTCTATCCGCCGTCCGGTATGAAGGTATTCCACCAGCTCTACTCCCGCTGCGCGAAACATTCTCTTGGAAGCCAGTACGGCAGCTGTATCCGCATACTTGTCCGAAGCGTAAACCACGGTCTTAATCCCTGACTGAATAATCGCCTTGGCACATTCGTTGCAGGGGAAGAGCGCGACATATATCTTGGCGCCCTCCAGACTTCCTCCTCTGTAATTCAGAATCGCATTCAGCTCCGCATGCGTCACGAAGGGATACTTCGTCTCGTTTTCTTCGCCTGTTCTTGCCCATGGAAATTCATCATCGCTGCATCCTTTCGGAAAACCGTTATATCCCATGGAAAGAATCTTATTATCCCGGCTCACGATACAGGCTCCCACCTGCGTACTGGGGTCCTTGGAACGCATTCCCGACAGCTTGGCTACTCCCATAAAGTATTCATCCCAGCTGATATAGTCTGTTCTCTTGTTTCCCATTCGTTCTCCTCTTATTCAGGCTGAAATCCCCCTGCCTCTCCGCTTTATTTCGTACCGAAAATACGATCTCCGGCGTCTCCCAGACCCGGAACAATATATCCGTCCTCGTTAAGGTGATCGTCAAGCGCTCCGATATAAATATCCACGTCGGGATGAGCCTCCTGCAGCTTCTTCACTCCCTCCGGAGCAGCGATAATACAGAGGAAACGCATATTTCTTACTCCTCTGTTTTTCAGCATCTGAATCGCCTCTACGGCAGAACCGCCTGTAGCAAGCATCGGGTCTACAACAAAGACGTCGCGCTCGTTGCAGTCCTGCGGAATCTTGCAGTAATATTCCACCGGCTCCAGTGTCTCTTCATTTCTGTAAAGTCCGATATGACCTACCTTTGCAGAGGGAATCATCGCAAGAAGCCCGTCTACCATTCCAAGACCTGCCCGCAGAATCGGGATAATCGCCATCTTCTTTCCCGCCAGCTCCTTCACAACAGTCTTGCAGATCGGCGTATCAATCTCCACATCCTGAAGCTTCAGATCCTTTGTCGCCTCATAGGTAATGAGACTTGCAATCTCGCCGATCATAGCGCGGAAATCTCTCGCTCCCGTCTCTGTACGGCGGATGACTCCTATCTTATGCTGGATCAACGGATGATCCATTACTACTACTTTTGACATTCTTTTGTCCCCCTAATCTTCTTCTATCTTTCCGATTCTTCTCTTGTGTCTCTCGTCGCCTGAAAATTCTGTATGCAGGAAGGTATCTACAATCTTCACTGCCAGTCCCGGGCCTACCACACGTCCACCCATAGCCAGAATATTGGCATCGTTGTGCTGTCTTGTCGCCTCTGCGCTGAAGCAGTCGCTGCAAAGCGCCGCACGGATTCCTTTATAACGGTTGGCTGTTATGGAGATACCGATTCCCGTACCGCAGATCAGAATTCCTTTATCACATTCTCCGCTCAGAATCGCCTTCACTACCTTTTTTCCGTAATCAGGATAATCTACGGAAACACTGCTGCTCTCGCAGCCCAGGTTCTTATAAGCAATTCCCTGTGCGTCAAGATATGCGATAACTTCCTGCATCAAATCATAGCCGCCGTGATCACATCCTAATGCTACCATTTGTTCGTCCTCCTATGATGTTTTCTAATTTAGAATTATACCATCTATTCAGACGAAAGGCAATCGAATCAACCTCCATTTATATACTTCAATACCCCCATGTGAATCGCCCATACGAGCTTTTCCTGATACGTTTCATCCTGAAGCTTTGCACAGTCCTCCCAGCTGCTCAGGAAGCCGCATTCTATAATAACCGTCGGTACTTCTGTCTTTTTCAGAAGATAATAGGTCGTGTTCGCCTTCGCAGTTCTCGAATTTTCTTCTCCCAGCATACGGGAAAGCTCTTTTTCCAGTATTTTTCCCAGCCTTTCGCTTCCGGAAGACGCTTTATAATAAAAGACCTGCGCTCCGCTCACGCTCTGTTCGTGGTAGCTGTTCTGGTGAATACTGATTACACATGCCGGCTGTTCCTCATTAATCCGCGCGCACCGTCTCTTCATATCCTGCGCCTTTTTATTTGACGCATTTTCATCATACAGCCCCCTGTCTTCTTCCCGCAGAAGAAGCACATCCAGATCCTGCTGCTCCAGAAGTGTCTTCAGCTTTTTCGCCAGAAGAAGATTCAAATCCTTCTCCAGAACTCCGTCCACACCTACCTTTCCCGGATCGTTTCCGCCGTGTCCCGCATCGATCATCACCAGACGGGAATGGCTGCCTTTCTGAGCGTCCGCCGACGCCGTTTCCCAGAATCTTTCCCGAGAAAAGTAAAAGGCGGCTGCCAGAACAAGAACCGTCATCGCAATTCCGATTTCTCTTCCCGCTGACGCCAGCCTGTTTCCTATCCCTTTTAAAATCTCCATGCAAAAACCGCCATATATTCTGCTCTTTAGAATATATGGCGGTCTCTTTCATTTCATTCCGTCAGTTGACGTAGCGCAGGATCACATCCCAGATATCCTGTCTCTCAAAACCAAGCTTCCATGCGGCAATTCCCGCAAGCTTATACTCCTTGATAAGTCCTGCCTTCAGAGCAATCGACTCTTCCTCTTCCAGCCACATCTTGTATGTCTTTCCGTCGGCAGTATATTCTGCGTAATACTGTCCCGTCGTCTCGTCCCAGACCTTCTCGGCTCCGTTTGCTCCCAGGACCTTGTCTGCCGCGTCCATGCCGTAGGCTTTGCTGCTGACCACATACGGGGTATACTCTTCCGTCTCGGAGCTTTCCGCAATTTCTTCCTCCGTCTTGGGACGCTCCTCCCAGAGTCTCGTATAGAAAGGCACTGCATTGATCACCTTTTCTGACGGCACATCCTCCAGCGTTCTTTCGATGCCTTCGCGCACCCAGTTGATGCTGGCAACGCTTCCCGCCGTCTGCGAACCTGCGTAATGCTCGTCATATCCCATAATCACCACATAGTCCGCAACCTTTCCCTGTTCCTCTCTGTTGTAGAAGTTATTGTGATCTGCCGGTCTGTAGTTGTCTACAGAAAGCACAATTCCGTTCAGCCGGCACATAATCGACAGCTCGCGGATAAATTCAAGATACGCCTTGGAAGACTCTTCCTTGATGTACTCAAAGTCTATATTCAGTCCGTCCAAATCGTACTCTATCGCTTTAGCAATCAGATTGGTCACAAGTCTCTGGCGTGAAGATGTGCGGGAAAGAATCTCATAATCTATAATCGTATCTTTATATTTAATATCCTCTACAAGCGCCCATACTTCGATGCCATTCTGATGGCAATAGTTTACATAAGTCGAATTGGCAAGCGACTCAATATTTCCGTCGTTGTCCTTCAGGAAAAACCACGTCGGAGAAATCGTCGTAATGCCTTTCGTATTCGCAATCATCTCCAGCACCTTATTATTGGCTTCCTGATTCGTCACCTGATGCCATGCCATATTAATCGTGTAATCTTTTGAAATATTCGTATATTCCGGCTCCTGATACTTCGCTTCAAACGTCTCCGTTCCCTTTGCGCCGAGATATTTATTCCGGATATAGCCGATAAAGCCATCTTTTGTGCGCACCTTGCTCCAGTCGCCCACATCCTCTGTCTCCGGAAGCACATAGAGCGTATCGCCCTTTTCCACGTCCGTCAGAATCGGACTTTTAATTCCTGCTCTGTAACGGACATGCGCATCCTTCTTCGCCTTCACGGTATCCGCCGTTCCAAACTCTGTTCTGATATAAATACGATTCGCTTCGTCTGTCAGAACCTCATATTCCAGAGCCGTATATTTCTGAATATAGGGAAGAGCCACATAGGCTGTGTCTCCATCTGCCTTTACCGGAGCATAATTCTCTGTAAAGCTCTCCTTCGCCACCGTGTAGGTATTGCTGCCCACCTGCGCTGTGATAAGCTCTGTCGGTGTCGTATAGAGAAGCAGATTCTCCTGCGCGTCCCAGTAAAAACGATGATTCAGATAATCGTACAGTGTATCTGTCGTCACATAGGCTTCTCCGTCAATAATCCTTGCCTTAATATCGGTCAGCTCATCGTTCAGAATAACTGCCGCCTCATCTTCCTCCGTCAGGGAATAATATTCCTTCCAGTCCATACGTTCCTTGGACGGGCTGTATTTTTGAATCAAAAAGCTGACGAAAAGTCCAATCAGCACGACAACAATCAGCAGTAAGGCTACAAGAACGGGAGCCATCCTTCTTCCTGCTCTCGATCTTCTTCTTTTCTTTCGTCTCTTTGTCGCCATCGTAAAATCCTCCTATTGCAAATATCATAACAGAATTTTATCTGTACGTCACCCCTATTTTTGACGATTCTTTTTCCAGCAAAGAATTTTTCAGGAAGAAAGGATCTGCGCGCGGCATACAGTCAGCGTCTGACTCGGAGGGGCCTTGTCCGCACACTGAGCGCCGCGCCGATCCCCGGATTCTCCAAAAGGAGACTGTGATATATTACCGGAAAAGCCGTCTCCTTTCCTGCAGATTCTTCGGGTTCTCTCATTTTATACTTCATCTTTCATGGTCTTTTTTTATGGTCTTCTTTCATGGTTCTTCTTTATCTTACAATCGTGGAACTGTCACCGATCTGGTGAATGAAAATAGAAACAGCCTGAACTTACTGGTTATGCCTCCTTTCCAGGACGGCTTTTCCTTCTTTATTATAAATCAGGAGGAGAGCAGATTTCAAGTGTTCTGGAAATTTCATCCTTTCTTTAGAATTTATTTATAAAAAAACAGCTTTTTTAACGTCTTGACTTCTGATTAAATATTGTATATACTTTCAAAAATGTATATAATAAATATGAACCAGAAGATTTGCAGATTTGGATGTGAGGATTATGAGGATAGAAAAACTGAATGACAACCAAATACGCTGTACCCTGACCCGCGACGATCTTGCCAACCGGCAGATTAAACTGAGCGAGCTGGCTTACGGTACGGAAAAGGCAAAAGAGCTGTTTCGGGATATGATGCAGCAGGCAGCCGCAGAGTTCGGTTTTGAAGCTGATAATATCCCGCTGATGATTGAAGCGATTCCCCTTCCCAACGAATGCATCGTGCTGATTATCACCAAGGTCGAGGACCCCGAGGAGCTTGATACAAGATTTGCCAAATTTGCTCCCGGCGGAGACGCATCCTCTCTTGACGATCCCGGTGATCTCAGCGGCATTCTTCCGGAAGGTGCAGATAATGTGCTTGATATGTTCCGAAAACTGATCGACCGCCATCTGAAAGAGGGCGAGAAGGAAGAGAAGGAAAAGGAAGCCGACGTTCTGGCTGCAGAGCTTGATTTGGCGCGTCTTTACTTCTTCCCTGATCTGGACACTGTTCTTTCAGCCGCGCGCGTTCTTTCCGGCTGTTACCATGGCCGCAACTCTCTTTACCGCCTCAGGCGCGACGGAAGTTACTGCCTTGTTATCCGTAAGAGCAGCCATACCCCGGAGGAATTCAATAAATTTTCCAACATTCTCTCAGAATACGGAACCAGCGGGAAATACTCTTCAGCCGGCGAGGCATATCTCGACGAACATGAAGAACCTATGATAAAGAATGAAGCTCTTCAGAAGCTTGCTCTTCTGTAAAGCAGCTGTCTGATTTTCAATCAAAAAATCCGCATACTCCTGTGCTTTTCAGCCATACGGGGTATGCG
>CAUWNO010000046.1:0-14693 GCA_963559965.1 uncultured Lachnospiraceae bacterium
TTCTGGTAAAGTTGGAATTGTAGATACAGAAAAAGAAAAATTGGTTCCTGCTAATATTCGAGAGGGTATTACGTTGCTTGGCGTTGAGGGAACGATGTCCGGAACAGAAGACGCCAAACCACAGGCCAAGACAGTTACACCGAAAACCACAGAACAGACTGTATTACCAGATACTGAAGAAGGATATAACTACTTATCACAGGTTACAGTTGCAGCAATTCCGTATCAGGAAAGTGAAAATCCCGCTGGAGGTACCACGGTAACTATCGGGTAGAAGGGAGGCTTAAATGGCTACAAGTAAAGTCGTTTATAGCGGTAAGACCCTCATAGATCTGACCGAGGATACAATCACAGAGGAAACATTGTTGCGAGGTTATACAGCGCATAAAGCGGACGGTACAAAAATTGTAGGGACCGCATTTAAAGACTACCCTTCGAGATATTCGTTTCTCGATACCCTTCAGGATTCAAAGGGGGAGAATATCCTTGATAAAGCGAATAATGTAATACAAGGTGAAACGGTGTATAAAAAAGTGTAGAAATGTCGTTTATTTCTTGAGTATTCCTACATTTTGCTGGAAGAAATGGCTTAAAATCAAGATTTCCTGTTTCGATTGAAGAAGCTGCAAAGGCTGGAAAGTTCTAAGAAATGCCCGTTTTATAAGGCTTTCAGAAAAAAGTGAAAAAGAAACAGGAGTGACTTTTTATATGAGATAAGAGGTCACTCCTGTATTTTTTACCTGAAATAAAGCTCCCGTATATATTCCACGGGCATTTCCTGTCCGGTCCAGTCAAAGAAAGCCTTTGCTCCCTGATGGAGAAGCATATAGAGACCGTTAAAGGTCCGGCAGCCCTGCGCTGCGGCAAGGGAAAGAAGGCGCGTTTGGCGGGGATTGTAGATGACGTCGCCGACAGAAAGTCCGGGGTGAAGCCAGGAAGGATCAGAAATCAGGCAGGCGTCGTCTTGTGGTGCCATTCCAACCGAGGAGGCGTTAATAAGAATTTCACTGTCCAGGAGCTGTTCTTTCAAAGACATTTCGTCAGCAAGATCAAAAAGAGTAATCGAACAGCTGCACTGACAGCGGATTTTTCTGGTTTCTTCTTCCATGAGGCGGGTGGATTCCGAGACAGAGCGGGAGAAGACGGCGATTTCCTGCGTGCCGTCGAGAGCAGCCTGGGCGAGAATCGCCGCCGCTGCGCCTCCGGAGCCGAGAAGGACCGCTTTTTTCCCGGAACAGCTGATTCCGGCATCACGCATAGACTGCATAAAACCATAGCCGTCTGTATTGTCTCCGAAAAGGAGTCCGTTTTGGTTTACGACAGTATTGACAGCTCCGCTTAAGCGGGCGGCGTCTGAAAGAGTATCGCAGCGTTCGTACATCAGTCTTTTCAGAGGCATGGTGCAGTTCCAGCCGGCGGCGTTCAGTGCGATAAGCCCTTCTACAGCATGTTTGAAATTTTTTTCATTCACATCGAAAGCGAGATAGGCGTAATCAAGACCGAGCTTCTGAAAAGACGCGTTGTGCATCGACGGAGAGATGCTGTGAGAGACGGGACTGCCCAGCAGGCAGACAAGACGCGTTGTTCCTGTTATTTCTGTATGTTTTTCCATGGTGAACCCCTTCCTTTTTCGGGAAATAACGGCGCTTCTGAGGGAAGCCGTTTTTTCAAGGGTACAGAAAAAGACAGGAAAAGTCAATACGCTGATGCGGAAAAGCGGATCAAATCTTTTGAACAAAATGTATGAAAATAAAAACAATCCGCATTGTTGAAACAGGCAAAATCGACTTGCTAAAATCCCCCTCATGGGGTATAATTGAACTGAATTTGACAGGAAATTAACACAATTTTTCATACAAACGTGTAAGGAGGAAAAATCATGCATATTGTAGATGGAGAACACGGACATTGTCACGGTCACGAGCATACACACACGCATGAGCATACGCACGAGCACGCACATGAGCATGCGCATGACCACGAGCACTGCGGAAGCTGCCAGGGCGGATGCGGACAGCAGAAGCCGGGAAGCGAGCAGGAAGCGCTTCTTGCGTATATGCTTGATCATAATAAGCATCATGCCGCAGAACTTCTGGATGTGGCAAAGCAGTTCCGCGACAACGGGAAGGAAGACGTGGCAGTACAGATTGAGAAAGCAGTCGAGAATTTCGATAAGGGAAATCTGTATCTGAGCCTTGCTCTTTCCATGGTAAAATAAGGAGGCAGAAAATATGTGTCTGGCAACAGTATACAGAGCAGGGAAAGACTCGGAAGAGGTAATCCTTAAGAATGTCAGCAAAATATACGTTGAGGGCGAAAATGTACGCCTGATTGACATTATGGGAGGAGAGACGGTTGTAGAAGGCCGTATTTCCTTTGTGGATCTGACAGGTTCCGTGGTCAGACTGGAGTGTCCGTCTGCATAGAGGAACAGAAAGAGAAGAGAGCGGCAGGACAAAAAAGGCGGACAGGTCTTTTTGCCGGGAATGCCGCGCATAAGGTACGATATCAATTTGTGTTGATATAGCTAAGTAAATGGAGGTTGGTTGAAATGGTAAGATTAACAGACGTTATGAACGAGCGCATGGCGCTCTCCTTCGAGGTTTTCCCGCCGAAGACAGAAAAGGGAATGGAGAATCTTCCGGGCACGATCGAGCATCTGTGCAAATATAATCCGGATTACATTTCCTGTACATACGGTGCAGGCGGCGGAAATGTAGGAGCAAACAGAGAAGTGTGCCAGATGATTAAGAAGGCAGGAACCGTTCCGGTTACGCATTTCACGGTTATCAAGAACACAAAGGAAGGCATCAAAGAGCAGTTGGAGCAGTATCTGGCAGAGGGCGTTGATCACGTTCTGGCTCTTCGCGGAGATATCCCCCTTGGAGAGACGACGACCTGCGGCGATTTCAATTATGCTACAGACCTTGTAAAGTATATCCGCAACGAATTCGGCGATAAGTTTGAGATCGCAGTTGCAGGATCTCCGGAAGGTCACATCGCATGCAGAAGCCTGGAGTCCGATATTGCTGTTCTGAAGCAGAAGCAGGATAACGGAGCAGACTACATCATGACTCAGCTTTGCTGGGATATGGAGCAGTTCAAGTACTGGCTGGACGCTATTTACACAGCAGGTGTTACCATGCCGGTAGACGTAGGAGTTATGCCGATTCTCGACATGGCGGCTACGATCAACATGGCGCTTTCCCGCAACGGCTGCGTAATGGATCGTGAGCTTTGCAAGCTGATTTCCCAGAACTGGCTCTTCCCGAATCCGTTTGCTGCTAAGGATGCAGACGGCAAGCCCTTCGATATGTTCTATGAGGACAAGGTTAAGCGCTTCAAAGAGGCAGGAATCGAGTACACCATTAAGCAGATCGATACATACCGTTCTCTTGGTGTCAACGGAATTCATCTTTACGCACTGAACAAGTGGAAAGACGTATCCGAGATCATTGACAGAGCCGGTCTTCAGACTCTGGTTTAAAGACAGAAGGAACCGGCAGGGCAAAAGTCCTGCCGGAAGACAGAAAAAGTAGGAGAGATAATATGTCACATACAATAGCTGTAGCCGGAAAAGGCGGCGTTGGAAAGACGACGCTGACAGGGCTTTTGATTGAGTATCTGTGCAGAAAGAAAGAAGGACCGGTACTGGCGGTAGATGCGGATGCGAACTCCAATCTGAACGAGGTACTGGGCGTTGAGACAGAGACAAGTCTGGGAGAGATTCGGGAGGAAATTGCCAAGGCGGAGCTTTCCAGCACCAATCCGATTCCGCCCGGCATGTCCAAACAGGATTATGCGGAGCTGAAATTTGAGGAAGCTCTGGTAGAGCAGGACGACTACGATCTTCTTGTTATGGGACATACGCAGGGAAAAGGCTGCTACTGCTTCGTGAACGGACTTCTGACAACTCAGATTTCCAGATATGCGAAGAATTATAAATACATTGTCGTGGACAATGAGGCAGGTATGGAGCATATCAGCCGGGGAATTCTTCCTTCGGTAGATACCATTATTCTGGTCAGTGACTGTTCGCGCAGAGGCGTACAGGCAGTAGGGCGTATCGCAAAGCTTATTCCGGAATGCGGACTGAAGCCCAAATCCGTGGGACTGATTGTGAACCGCGCTCCGGGCGGAGTGCTGAATGCAGGAACGCAGGAGGAGATTGAAAAGCAGGGTCTTCATCTTCTCGGAGTTGTTCCGCAGGATGAGCAGGTATTTGAATTTGACTGCGACGGCGTTCCGACTGTAAAGCTTCCGGAGGACTCTCCGGTGCGCAAGGCGCTGTATCAGATTGTTGATCAGCTCGATCTTTCATAATTTATATAAAGATTATAATATAAAGCTAGGAGGTTTATAATGGGAGACTTTAAAATGACGACGGTGGAAGAATTTGAAGCCGCAACAGCCAGACTTCTGGAGACAGGAGCAAAGGTGGGAGCGGATGCCTGGCAGCTTCGTGTGAAGAACCAGACGCCGCACTGTAAGTTCGGTGAGCAGGGTGTCTGCTGCCGTATCTGTTCCATGGGTCCCTGCCGTATCACACCGAAGGCGCCGAGAGGAATCTGCGGATGTGACGCGCATGGTATCGTAGGACGTAACTACCTGAAATTCACAGCAGGCGGAGCTGCTACGCACTCTGACCATGGCCGTGAGATCTGCCACACTCTTCACTGCTCAGCGCCGGACGGCAACTACAAGGTAAAAGATCCTGAGAAGCTGATCCGTATCGCAAAAGAGTGGGGAATTGAGACAGAGGGCAAGGATATTTACGATCTGGCTCATGAGGTAGCTTACGAAGGTCTTATGGAGTACGGAAAGCCCTTCGGAACACAGAAGTTTATCAAGAGAGCGCCGGAGCATACACAGGAGCTCTGGGAGAAAAATGAACTTTCTCCGCGTGCAATCGACCGCGAGGTTGCAAGCTCCTTACATATGACACATATGGGATGCTCTTCCAAGCCGGAAGCTCTTGTTCGTCAGTCTCTGAGAACAGGTCTCTGCGATGGATGGGGCGGCTCCATGATGGGAACAGAGTTCTCTGACGTTCTGTTCGGAACTCCGAAGCCCATTGATACAGAGGCAAACCTTGGCGTTCTTGTAGAAGAGAATGTAAATATCGTAGTACACGGACATGACCCGTCTCTGTCTGAGATGATCTGCGAGTATGCGGATGATCCGGAGATGATCGCATATGCAAAGAGCATGGGTGCAAAGGGAATCACAGTATCCGGTGTCTGCTGTACTTCCAACGAGGTAGCGATGCGCCGCGGTATTCCGATGGCAGGAAACTTCCTGCAGCAGGAGAACGTTGTTCTGACAGGAGCCTGCGAGGCGATTGTTGTAGACGTTCAGTGTATTTTCCCGGCACTTGGACCTCTGAGCAAGTGCTTCCATACAAAATTCGTAACCACATCCAAGATTGCACAGATGCCGGATTCCGAGTTCATGCATTTCACAGCTGAGACAGCAGGAGAGAATGCAAAGGCAATCGTAAAGATGGCGATTGAGAACTTTAAGAACCGTAAGCCGGAGCTTGTATACATTCCGGATATGAAGCAGAAGGCAACTGTTGGATACTCTGTTGAGGCGATTGTAAAGACTCTGGACGGCGTTACCAATACACAGGTAGACGAGACAGGTACTACAAAGCCGCTTATCGAGTGTATTACTTCCGGTGTTATCCGCGGCGCTGTAGCTATGGTAGGCTGCAACAACCCGAAGGTTCGCCCGGACAGCGCTCACATTGAGCTGATGAAGAAGCTGATTGCCAACGATATTATCGTAGTGGCTTCCGGATGTTCTGCACAGGCAGCTGCAAGAGCAGGTCTTATGGACAAGCGTGCGAAGGATCTCTGCGGCGCAGGTCTGAAGAGAGTCTGCGAGCTGGCAGATATTCCGCCGGTTCTTCATATGGGCTCCTGCGTGGATATCAGCCGTATGATGGTTCTGGTAGCTACTCTGGCAAAGGATTCCGGACTGAACATTTCTCAGCTTCCGGTTGTAGGATGCGCTCCGGAGTGGATGTCTGAGAAGGCTGTATCTATCGGAAACTATGTAGTAGGAACAGGTATCGATACCTTCCTCGGTGTAGATCCTTATGTTGCAGGTTCTACAGAGATGCAGGAGTGGCTGACAAGCGGCGTTCGCGACTGGGTTGAGGCTGCTTACACAGTAGAGACAGATATCGAGAAGCTTGTTGACAAGATGATCGAGCGTATTGAGGAGAAGAGAGCTGCCATTGGCATCTAAGCTCTGTTCCCGGAAATGAATTGATTGGAATCAGAATGTAAGTTTTAGACCGGAGGGTGACGACATTGAAAATAGCAATCACTGGAAAGGGCGGGGTAGGAAAGACCACCTTTGCTGCGACACTTGCGAGGCTTTATGCGGAGGAAGGGAAAACAGTGCTGGCAGCCGACGTAGATCCGGATGCAAATCTGGGTCTGGCTCTGGGATTCCCGGAAGAGCTGATTGACAGTATTGTTCCTATTTCCAAGATGAGAAGACTTATCGAGGAGCGTACGGGAGCGGGACCGTCAAACCAGATGTATACACTGAATCCCAAGGTGGATGATATTCCCGATACCTACAGCAAGGTGTACAACGGAGTGAAGCTTCTTACGCTGGGAACGGTAGAGACGGGCGGAGGCGGCTGTGTATGTCCCGAGCATGTGATGCTGAAGAGAATTCTGAGTTATCTCAGTCTTCGCAGTCAGGATGTCGTTATCATGGATATGGAAGCCGGACTGGAGCATCTTGGAAGAGGCACCTGCGAAGGTATGGAGCAGTTTGTGGTCGTAATCGAGCCTGGCGCAAGAAGCGTTCAGACCTATAAGAACGTGAAGCGTCTGGCTCTCGACCTCGGAATACGCAAAGTCCGCGTGGTGGCAAATAAGGTGCGCAACGAAGAGGACGAAGCTTTCATCCGTTCCAGAATTCCGGAAGAAGACCTGCTTGGATTCATACATTACAATACAGAAGTGATTGATGCGGATCGCCAGGGCAAAGCGCCCTATGATGTGAGCCAGAGCGCTACAGAAGAGATTCGCAGAATTAAAGAAGTTTTGGATCAGTCAAAGTAACTGATTGCAGAATAATTAATGGAGGTAAACTACAGTGACATTATTTGATAGAGTATTTTCCGGTAATGACGCAGTTTATGGACTGACGGAAGCTGCTATCGACAATGCGATTGCACAGTACGGCGCAGAGCAGGCGGTATCTTTCCCGCATACGGCATACAGCCTTCCCTGCTACTACGCAGTAACCGGAACAAAGGTATCTAATCTTGGAGAGCTGAAAGAGGCTCTTGGAGTTGTTAAGACTCTGATGACAAGAGAGAAGAGACTGAACGATGCGTTCATGAGCGGTGTTGCTACAGCTCTCTGCGCAGAGTTTATCGAGGTTCTGAAATACCTCAACGGAGCTGAGCCTTACAGTGAGCCGTATTACGGACATCTGGCAGACGCAATTATCCGTGAGCTGGGCGTGCCGCTTGTAACAGGCGATATCCCGGGCGTAGCTGTTATTCTTGGAAAGGCTCCGAGTAATGCAGAGGCAGTGGAGCTTGTAAAGAGCTACCAGGCACAGGGTATTCTCGTAACACTTGTTGGAGATATCATTGATCAGTGTCTGGAAGAGGGACTGAAGATGGGCAACGCTCTTCGTATCGTTCCGCTTGGCAAGGATGTAACGTCAGTAATTCACGTTGTATCCGTAGCTCTTCGTGCAGCTCTGATCTTCGGTAATGTAACACCGGGAGATGCAGGCGCACTGATGAAATACACAATGGAGCGTGTACCAGCATTCGTAAACGCATTTGCACCCCTTGACGACGTAGTTGTTGCATGCGGAGCAGGCGCTATTGCACTGGGATTCCCGGTAGTTACGAACGAGACAGAGAACATCTTCCGCGTACCGAAGAGCCTGATCGTTCAGGAAGACGTATCCAAGTTCAACGCAACTTCTCTGGAAGCTCGCGATATTAAGATTAAGATTACAAAGATTGATATTCCGGTATCCTTCGCATCCGCATTCGAGGGCGAGATTATCCGCCGCGGCGATATGCAGGTAGAGTTCGACGGTTCCAGAAAGGACTGCTTCGAGCTTGTATGCACCAAGGAACTCAGCGAGATCGAGGATCACAAGTTTACTCTGATCGGACCGGACTTCGACGAGATGGAAGTTGGAAGCAAGCAGCAGATCGCTTACATTATCGACGTTGCTGGAAAGAGCATGCAGAGCGATTTTGAGCCGGTATTCGAGCGTAAGTTCCACAGCTATGTAAACTGCGTGGAAGGCGTTATGCATACAGGTCAGAGAGATATGATCCGTATCCGTATCAGCAAGGCAACCTACGAAGCAGGCTTCCGTGCAAAGGATCTTGCAGAGGTTCTTTACGCAAACATCAAGAACGAGTTCGAGGCTGTTGTTGACAAGTGTGCTGTTACGATTATCACAGATGAGGCAGAGTGCGGAAAACTTCGCCATGAGCTGGCTATCCCGGCTTACGAGCGCCGTGACGAGCGTCTTACCTCTCTTACAGACGAGTCTGTACCGGTATACTACAGCTGTATCATGTGTCAGGCATTCTCCCCGTCTCATGTCTGCGTAGTTACTCCGGAGCGTCTTGGACTTTGCGGAGCTGTTTCATGGCTGGATGCAAAGGCTACCAACGAGCTGGATCCGCAGGGACCCTGCCAGGTTATTACAAAGGAGCGCGTAATCGACGAGAATCTCGGACGTTACGAGGACGTAGATGAAGCAGTTGCGAAGTTCTCCCAGGGAGCGCTTGAGCATGTAACTCTGTACTCCATCATGGAAGATCCGATGACTTCCTGCGGATGCTTTGAGTGTATCTGCGGTATCGAGCCTTTCTCCAACGGCGTTATCATTACGAACCGCGAGTACTCAGGCATGACTCCTCTTGGAATGACATTCGGAGAGCTTGCTTCCATGACAGGCGGCGGAGTTCAGACGCCGGGATTCATGGGACATGGTAAGCACTTCATCGCATCCAAGAAGTTCATGAAGGCCGAGGGCGGCGTAGAGCGTATCGTATGGATGCCCAAGGAGCTGAAGGATTCCGTTGCTGAGAGACTGAATCAGACAGCAAAAGAGCTGTATGGTATTGACAACTTCACAGATATGATCGGTGATGAGACTATCGCAGAGGATCCGGAGACCCTGCTGGAGTTCCTGACAGAAAAGGGACATCCTGCACTTGGCATGGAGCCGATGATGTAGTATAATAATAGCGATATCAGGCTTAACGCATAGAGAAACAGGACTCTATGCGTTAAAGCCGCGTAAAGGATAAGGAGGTAACTAAGAAATGCCGTTTACTGGAAAATCAGGAAAATTCAACGCTGCCATCCGTACCGTAGAAATCGGAACCGGAGATAAGGCAATGAAGATTGGCGGAGAGAATGTACTGCCGTTTTATACATTCGACGCACCGATCGAGAATGCACCGAAGGTAGGAGTCATGATCACAGACCTTGGTCTTGAGAATGAAGCTGCAGGAATCAAAGAATACTACGCAGGTGCAGAGAGCTTTGCAGAGATTGCAAAGAAAGCAGAAGAAATGCCGGGAGCAGATTTTGTTGTGCTTCGTTTTGAGGGAGCGGATCCCAATGGCGAGAACCGTTCCGTAGAAGAATGTGTAGCTATCGCAAAAGAAGTTGGCGATGCAATCACAGCTCCTCTTGTAATTGAAGGATGTAAGAATGTTGAGAAGGATGCAGAGCTTTTTGCTAAGGTTGCCGAGGCGCTTCAGGGCAAGAACGTGCTGATCTTATCTGCAAGAGAAGAGAACTACAAGGGTGTTGCAGCAGCAGCCGGACTTGCTTACAATCAGAAGGTTGGAGCAGAGTCTGCCGTAGATATCAACCTTGCAAAACAGCTGAACGTTCTGATTGGACAGCTTGGCGTAGATCAGGCAAACGTTGTGATGAACGTAGGTTCCGCAGCGGCAGGATACGGTTTCGAGTATGTAGTATCCACCATGGATCGTGTTAAGGCAGCAGCTCTTTCCCAGGGCGATGTTCAGCTCCAGATGCCGATCATTACTCCTGTAGCTGACGAGGCATGGAATGTAAAAGAGGCTATGGCTTCTGAAGCAGATATGCCGGAGTGGGGCTCTCAGGAAGAACGTGGAATCGACATGGAAGTTGAGACGGCTGCAGCAGTTCTGGCATCTGGTTCCAATGCAGTAATTTTGAAACATCCGACCTCGGTTGCAACGATTTCAAAATTAATCAAAGAACTGGTTTAATCGAGGGAAGGAGGAGAAATTACCATGGCATTAAAAGGCTTGGATATTTTTAAATTAACACCGAAGACAAACTGTAAGGAGTGCGGAAGCCCCACCTGTATGGCGTTTGCTATGAAGGTGGCTCAGGGAGCAGTAGAGCTCAGCAAGTGCCCGCACATGTCTGAAGACGCTCTGGCCACTCTGTCAGAGGCGACAGCACCGCCCATGAAGACTATCAAAGTCGGCACAGGCGACGCAGAGTATACACTGGGCGGAGAGACCGTTCTGTTCCGTCATGAGAAGACTTTTGTAAGCAAGCCGAGATATGCTGTTTCCGTTTGCTGCTGCGATGCAGATGCAGACGCGAAGCTTGAGGCTGCAAAGGCTGTAGATTACGATCGTATCGGCGAGCGTATGCATGTGGAGATGCTTTATCTTTCCTACTGCGGCGAGTGCGATGCTGCCGGATATGCTGCATTCGTAAAGAAGGTTGCAGAGGCTGCTCCGGACAAGACTCTTGTTCTGGATTGTACAGATGTTGAGGCTGCAAAGGCTGCTCTTGATGTATGCAAGGCTGCAAAGCCGGTTCTTGACGGCGCAGACGCTTCCAACTACGAGGCGATGAGCAAACTGGCTACAGAGGCAGGCGTAGTTCTGGGTGTACGCGGAGCTGATATCAACGAGCTGTATGATACCGTTGCAGCTATTGAGAAGCTTGGCAATAAGAACCTTGTTCTGAATGTAGGAACAGCATCTGTAAAGGATGCTTTCGCTACAACAGTTCAGATTCGCCGTGCGGCTCTGAAAGACACAAACCGTACCTTCGGTTATCCCTCCATTGTAAATGTGGCAGCGCTGGCTAAGGGTGATTCTGCTATGCAGGCAGCTCTTGCTTCCCTGTTCACAGTAAAATATGGTTCCATTATCGTAATGGAAGCTATGAATTATGCACAGGCTCTTCCGCTTTACGGTCTGCGTCAGAACGTATTCACAGACCCGCAGAAGCCGATGAAGGTTGAGCCGGGCATCTACCCGCTGAACGGCGGCGATGAGAACTCCGTATGTCTGACAACGGTTGACTTCGCTCTTACATACTTCGTTGTATCCGGTGAGCTGGAGCGCTCCGGTGTTCCCTGTAACCTGATCATCAGCGATGCAGGCGGACTTTCCGTACTGACAGCATGGGCTGCAGGAAAGCTTTCCTCCACTTCCGTATCCAAGTTCATTCAGGAGAATGTAGAGGATAAGGTAAAATCCAGAAAGCTTATCATCCCCGGAAAGGTAGCTGTTCTGAAGGGCGATATCGAGGCGAAGCTGCCCGGATGGGAAGTTATCGTTGCTCCGAACGAGGCTGTTCAGCTTGTGAAGTTCCTGAAGGACATGCAGGCTAACGGAGAAATCTAAAAATAAACTGTTAATTATGCCGGACTGCTTGCAGTCCGGCAAAGAATAAAGGAGAGAACAACTATGGCAAAATTTATTACCATTGGCGAGAGACTTTCTACTACGGCTCCTGCAGTAAACCGTGCGTTTGCAGCAAGAGATCCGGAGCCGATTCTTCAGCGTGCTAAGCAGCAGCTGGATGCAGGCGCTACTTATCTTGACGTAAATATCGGACCGGCTGAGAATGACGGACCGGAACTGATGAAATGGGCAGTAGAGCTTCTGCAGAGCAACTTCGACAATGTTCCGCTGGCTCTGGATACTTCCAACGTAGCGGCTATCGAGGCTGGTATTTCCGTTTACAACCGTTCTAAAGGAAAGCCCATCGTAAACTCTGCTGACGCTGCTGGAAGAATCGAGTACATCGACCTGGCTGCAGCAAACGATGCTATCGTTATTGCACTTTGCAACGGCGAAGGAATCGCAAAAGACAACGACGAGCGTATGATGTACATGCAGACCATGATGGAGCGTGGTATGGAGCACGGTATGGCTGTAGAAGAAGATATGTGGTTTGACCCGCTGTTCCTTGTTATTAAGGGAATGCAGGACAAGCAGATGCAGGTTCTTGAGTTCATCAAGATGATTTCCGATATGGGAATGCAGAGTACCGGAGGACTTTCCAACAACTCCAACGGTATGCCGAAGCACATCCGTCCGATTATGGACTCCGCGATGGTAGCTATGGCTATGATGAACGGACTGACCTCCGCTATCGTAAACCCGAACGATTTACGTCTGATGGAGACAATCAAGTCCTGTGATATCATTAAGAATAACAATCTGTACGCAGATTCTTATCTGGAGATCTAATTTCAGAGTTTCTGAAAAAGGAATAAAAAAGGAACCTCTGTTCCGGAGAGTGAAGATTCACTTTCCGGGACAGAGGTTCCTTTTTCTATATTGTTTTCTATGAGAAAATCGGGTAAAAATGTTCTGTTATCTGACAGCCTTCCGGGCAAGCTCCTGCAAAAAAGGAAGGGCGTGGCTGAAAAAGCTTTGATATCCTTCGCAGAAGTAGTTGACGCCGGAAGAGGGGAGTCTGTGGCGGAAGCATCCGTTCCGGCACAGAGCGTAGAAAGGACAGTTTTTGCAGACGTCGGGAACTGGAAGAGAACGTTCCAGAAAATCTTTCTGCCGCCTGGTCTGCCGAAGCGCTTCCAGAGACGATTGGGTGAGATTTCCGAGGCAGTAAGCGTCAGAGGCGTAGAAATCGCAGGGATAGACAGAACCGTCCGCCTCAATAACCGTCTGCAGACCGCAGCTTCCTCTCTGTTCGCAGGATTCGGGAGGAATTCCAAGCAGAAGATCAAGATAATTTTCAAACTGGCGTATGTAAGGAGCGCGCCCAAGGAGACAGTCCTGATACCAGAGATCAAAGAGCTTAATTAAGAAGCTGCCGTAATCAGAAGGAGTCAGAGACCAGGGACGCTGTCCGGGTTCTTCTCCGACAGGATCGAGACAGACAATATACTGCTGATAATGAAATCCGGCTTCCTGATAAAAGCGGTAAATTTCTTCGGCAGAAGCCGCAGTCTGACGGTTCACGACGGTTAAGAGATTATAGGCGACGCCGAAACGATCGAAAAGCCGGGCAGTTTCTATTATAGAAGAAAATGTCTCCCCGCCCTCCGGTGTATGCCGGAAAGTATCGTGAAGCTCTCTTGTGCCGTCCAGGGAAAGCCCTGTAAGAAATTCGTTTTCCGCGAGAAAGGAAGCCCATTCTTCATCAAGATGATACCCGTTTGTCTGAAGGCAGCGTGTAACGCGCACATTTCTCATATTATATTTTTTTTCCAGAGCAAGATAGGCGCGGAAGAAAGACAGCCCCGCAAGCGTCGGTTCGCCGCCCTGCCAGGCGATGGTGCATTCTGATTCGGCATATTCAAAAATTCTTTTTACGGTCACTTCCAGCGTTTCCAAGGACATAACGCCGTAAGTTGCCGTTTCACGCTTGCGCGACAGGTCGGCATAGAAGCAGTAGCTGCAATTCAGATTGCAGGCGGAAGAGACAGGTTTTATCAATACATTAAGAGGCTGCATAGAGAAGCCCTCCTTTTCCTTGTTTCCGGGACAGGTGGCGGTGAAAGCGCCGGAAAATTCCCTTTTCTTTATCATATCACATCGTCTGGTGCTGAACAAGTAAAATAATGAGCAAATGATTAAATAATAATCATATATTGATTGAAATTCAATGAATAAGGTGATATAATAAAAGAAAAAAGAATGAATTACTGCAAAGGATGGGATGATATGAAGTATGATGAGAGAAAAGAGAGAATGATTTCCTTACTTGACGCCCATGAAACGCTGTCGATTCAGCAGCTGGTAGAGCTTCTCGGTATTTCTCCTGCGACGGTGCGGCGCGACGTGGTGCGCATGGAAGAGGAAGGAGAGATTGAGCGCTACTGGGGCGGGATAAAGAGAAGACTGACGCCGGAAAATATGAGGAAAAACACGCTTCAAAGTAAAATATCAGATACTTCCTATGCGGCGCTGGGACAATATGCGGCAGAGCAGCTTTCAGATAATGAGCTTATCTTTATCGGATCGGGGACAACGACTCTCGCGATGATTCCTTATATCCAGAACCGGAATATTCATGTGATTACAAATGGGATTCCGCAGCTGGAGGCTCTTCACAGAAGGAACATTCAGGCTCTTCTTCTGTGCGGGTTTTTTAAGGAGTATTCCCGATCTCTTGTAGGAAAAGAGACGATAGAGATGCTGCGAAGCTACCGGTTTGATCGGGCGTTTCTGGGAGCAAACGGGATAGACGAGCATCTTAGGCTTCTCTCGGCGGACGAATATGAGGATTCTATAAAAAATCTCTGCATCCGCCATTCTAAAAGCACCTACCTTCTGATTGGGAAGGAAAAGTTTCACAGAACGGCGTATTACGGAGTTCCGAATGAAGTGGCAAAAGATGTGACGATCATTACCAATTATCCGGAAGTTTCCCCGGAACGCTGGAAAAAAAGCGGAGAGG
>CAUWNO010000047.1:0-14524 GCA_963559965.1 uncultured Lachnospiraceae bacterium
TAAGAACTCTCAGATTTGATTTAAAATGCTCAAACTTCTTCATATACTAGTTTTCCTTCTTTTTTAATAGATTCTCTTAATTCACTCTGTATTTCTTCATCCAGGTTAATAATATCAAAACTCAGCAGAGTACTCGTTTCTTCATTTACATCCAGCATAAATCGAACAAAATCTCCGCCTTGCACAGCCAAATCTATATCACTTTTTTCTTTAAAATTTCCTCTTGCTCTTGAACCAAACAAAATTACTTTTTTCACATGATATTTTCTGGCAATATCACATATTTCCTCTATCACGATTGGCTTAATTCCCGTCTCTTCCATATTCCCCTGCCTTTTATCCCCGATATTTTCACTTGCTTTGCGTATATAAATTATACCACAAAATTTGTGAACAATTCTACTGCGGCTTTGGCAGGATAAGAAAAAAGTCCGAACAGTTTTTTGCCCGGACTTTCACAAGTCATGTTAATGAGCTATGAATTTTTTATCCCAGAAGGCGGCAGCCCTGGGCAATAAGAAAGCAGAGCAGGAGTCCGAACGCAGTCGGCAGAAGGGCGGCAAGAACAGTCCATCTGAGACTGCCCGTCTCGCGGCGCACAGTCAGAAGCGTCGTCGCGCAGGGCCAGTGGAAAAGTGTAAATACCAGCATACAGGCGGCGGTTACGGCAGTCCAGCCTCTGGAGACAAGAAGCTCCCGCAGAGAAAGGAGGCTTCCGGCTTCTACAAGTGTTCCCTGCTCCAGATATGCCATCAGAAGGACAGGAACGACAATCTCATTGGCAGGAAGACCAAGGATAAATGCAAGGAGAATCGTTCCGTCCAGTCCGAAGACGGAAGCAAACGGAGTCAGCCATTGTGAGAGGAGAGACAGGATACTGACACCGTCAAAGGTTACATTTGCAAGGAGCCAGATAAGAATTCCTGCCGGAGCGGCTGCGGAGACGGCGCGGCACAGCACAAAGAGCGTCCTGTCGAGAAGGGAGCGGACCAGAATCTTTCCTGCCTGCGGATGCCGGTAGGGAGGAAGCTCAAGCGTAAAGGAGGAAGGCATGCCCTTAAGGAGCGTGTGCGACAGAAGGCGCGAGGCGAAAAGGGCTGCGGCTACAGAACCGGCTGTCAGCGCTGTGAGGAGCAGGGCGGGAAGAAGACCGGAAGGCACACTGTTCCCGGAACTTCCTGTTCCGGACGGTGTCAGAGGCGCTCCCGCAAAAAACATCGTCAGCAGGGCGATAAGAGTCGGAAAGCGTCCGTTGCAGGGTACGAAGCTGCTTGTGAGTATGGCTATCATCCGTTCCCTAGGGGAATCGATGATGCGGCAGCCTGTGACGCCCACCGCGTTGCAGCCGAAACTCATACAGAGAGTCAGAGCCTGTTTGCCGCAGGAGCGGCAGCGCTGGAAGGCGTGATCAAGGTTGTAGGCGACGCGGGGAAGGTATCCGGCGTCTTCGAGAAAGGTAAAAAGCGGGAAAAAGACAGCCATAGGAGGCAGCATCACAGATACGACCCAGGCAGTTACACGGTATGCGCCCCGCACAAGAAGCCCGGTAAGCCATTCCGGTGCATGGAGGCAGAAAAAGAGAGAAGCAAGCTGATCTTCTGCACGGAAAAGGAGAGAAGAGAGCAGGCGCGAGGGATAGTTTGCTCCTTCGATGGTGATAAAAAGCGTAAGCGCAAGAAGAAGGAGCATGGCCGGATATCCGAAAAGCTTTCCGGTAAGAATGCGGTCGAGCTTCTGCGTCTTTTTCTGACCCTTTCCATCGTCGGCTTTCACGGCTTTCCGGCTCAGTTCCTCTGCTCTGTGAAGAAGAGAGGCGGCGACGGAATCCTGAAGCTTCTGTTCTGTAAAACCTGCGGCAAGAAGCGTCTTCTGGGCGTCCGAAAGAGCGTCTACGGCGGCAGGATTTTCCCCGGAGAAAGAATGGGGGCACAGAAAAGAATCCTCTGAAAAGGCAGGATCCTTTTCGAGAAGGCGAAGAGACAGATAGCGGGCTGGGAGAGAAAGGCAGAAGACCTTTCTCATCAGAGGCTCCAGTGTCTGAAGAACGGCTTCCAGAGGCTCAGGATAGAGGACGGGGGCATGAAAGGACGGTCCTGGTCCTCCCAGCAGACGGTCAAGAGCTTCAGTCAGGGCAGAAAGCGTTCTTTTGTCGCGCGCTGTAACACCGACGACGGGGATCCCAAGTTCCTCAGAGAGAGTCTTCAGATCAAGTTCTATTCCAAACCGCTCTGCCTCGTCCATGAGATTTATGCAGAGAAGAGTCCGGGGCTTCGCTTCGAGAATCTGGAGGACAAGGGGAAGACTTCGTGCAAGGCAGGAGGCGTCGCAGACGGCGATGACTGCCTCAGCGCCTCCAAAACACAGAAAATCACGCGTGATTTCCTCTTCGGGAGAGTGGGGAGACAGCGAGTAAGCCCCCGGTGTGTCCACAAGGCAGCAGGAATAAAGAGCTGTGCGAAAATGACCGCGCGCCTGTTCGACCGTCTTTCCGGGCCAGTTTCCAGTGTGCTGGGAAAGACCGGTAAGGGCGTTGAACAGCGTACTTTTTCCTACATTCGGACATCCGGCAAGAGCGATAAGCTTTTCGCCGGACGAAGAGACCTCCGTGAGAATATCCCGGCTGTCCCGGGAACGTATGGCGATCACAGCGCCGCGGATAAGGAATGCTTTGGGGTCGCCGGAGGGACTCTGCCCTGTGCAGGAGACAGAAACGCCGGGCAAAAATCCCAGATCGAGAAAACGCTGCCGCATGGCTCCTTCACAGAGAAGAGAGTGTATGCGTGCCTCCTGTCCGGGCTTTAATTCAGATAAAGGGATGCGTTCAGATATCAAATTTATCACCTCGCCGGTTTAGTCAGATGTTATTATTCTATGCAGAAAAGAATGTTTGGGTGAAAGATATTTCCAGCAGCCGGAGACGGATCTGTTATTTGACAAGGCAGGCTATTGCGATTATAATAAGAGCATCAAAAAAGAGATGCAGTCTCTGCGGCGGCGCAGGAACCGCGCAGATGATAATGGAGGATAAAAGGATGAAGAAGCTGTATCAGAAGCGGAAAGCTTTGAGATGCATGAACTGGCTGGCTGTTTTAGCCATGTGCGCCGTATTTCTGGCTTCCGGTATCACGGGGTTGGCAGCCCGCACGGGAAAGATTACGACAGACGGCGCCCGCGTCAGAGAAGATGCGGATGCGGAGGCGCGGAAGATCTGTTCTCTTCCGGTGGATACGACAGTAGATATTACAGATGAGAAGGAAAGCGGAGGGAAGACCTGGTATCAGGTGAAATTCACCTTCGAGGGAAAAGAGACGACAGGTTGGATTCGTTCTGATCTGTTAAGCGTTACGGAGACAGAGGATCCGGGCGAAGCGGAGCCTCCGGCAGAATCGGAAGAGCCGCAGGAAGAAGAGCCTTCTGCACCGGCGGCATTTACGATTCAGGAGCCGCCCGAGGCGTATGCAGGCGCAGAGTATCTGACAGAGACCTATGTAGAGGCGGATGGACAGAACTTTACCGCATATCAGTCAGATGAAAGCGAAGGGCTTTATCTTGTCTGGGCATCAGGAGCTGACGGAGAGGCGGGATGGTACTGGTACGATCCTGCGGAAGGAACTTTCCAGCTTGATCAGGGACAGTTCAGCTCTCAGGGACTGATCAAGGCTCTTCAGAAGGAGATGGCTACGCTCAAGGAAAGCAGCGCAAAGAGACTGAGCCAGAGACTCTATATTATTTTTGGTCTCGGAGCTTTGAGCCTGATTCTTCTGACAGTTGTAATTGTTCTTGCGATGAAGCTTCGGAATGCAGAGTATGAGGACTTTGACGACGAAGACGAAGAGGACGACGAAGACGATTATGAGGAAAAGAAGCCTGCAGGCAGAAAGCTGTTCTCCAGAAGAAGAGAGGACGACGAGGACGAAGAGGCGGATGATTTCGACGATTTTCTCGCAGCTGTTAAAGAGAAGAGGCTGGAGGACGAGGATGACGGCAGCGCAGATTTTTCCATGAGAGAAGAGGAAGAAAAACCGGATTTGAGCCTTACGGCAAATCTTCCGGAGATTGATATGAGCGCGATAGAGGACGTGGAGGAGGAAGCTGCCCCCATGCAGCCGGAAGATACGGAAGATGTAGAAGACGGAGACGAAGATGATGACGGCTTCGATATAGAAATTCTGGATTTCGACGATTTGAATCTGTAGAATACCAGAGATTCTAAGAGAAAAGGCGGCTTAAAGAGAAGTACGAAAGAATAAAAGGCGGGGTGATGAACCTCGCCTGCCTTTTCATTCTGCGGGAATTTTGATGTTCGGCAGAATGAAACGCTTCGGGCGCATAAGAGATCCCGGAGATAATGACAGAACTGCATGGAGGAGTTTTATGTTAGAGGCATATACAGAAAAAGCAAAACGCGTGCTTCGGCAGGCGGTGAAGGTATCGTCGGAGCTTGAGCAGAATTATACGGGCACGGAGCATATTCTTGCAGGAATTCTGCGGGAAGAGGACTGTGCGGCAGCAAAGCTGCTCAGCGAGCGGAAGGTCAGCGAAGAGGAACTGTTCAGACTGATACGGGAACTGATTTCTCCGGAGGGAGCCGTAGCAGTGGCGGAAAAGCCGGGGTTCACGCCCAGAGCGGAAAAGATTTTGAGAGAGGCAAGAAAAGAGGCGGGGCGTTTCCGGGAGCCGAAGGTAGGTACGGAGCATATACTGATTGCCATGCTGAAGGATGCAGAGTGCGCAGCCAGCCGGCTTCTCAATACGATGGATGTAAACGGAAGAGAGCTGTATACGGCGCTTTTGGATTCCATGGGGAAAACAGGAAGAGATTACCGTGAAGAATTTGGAAAGAGCGGAAAAGGGCAGAGCAGAGGAACACAGGCTTTAGAGCAGTACAGCCGGGATTTGACGGAGCTTGCCCGCGAGCGCAGGCTGGATCCGTGTATCGGGCGAGAGACGGAGATACGGCGGCTGATACAGACGCTGAGCCGCAGGACAAAGAATAATCCCTGTCTGATAGGCGAGCCGGGCGTGGGAAAGACGGCGATTGTGGAAGGGCTTGCAGAGCGCATCGCCCAGGGGACTGTGCCGGATTCTGTGAAGGGAAAACGGCTTCTGACTCTTGATTTGTCCGGAATGATTGCCGGTTCCAAATACAGAGGAGAGTTTGAGGAACGCATAAAAAATGTGATGGACGAGGTCCGTCAGGCAGGCAACGTACTTTTGTTTATTGATGAGCTTCATACGCTGATTGGAGCAGGAGGGGCTGAGGGCGCGATGGACGCGTCGAATATTCTGAAACCGGCTCTTTCAAGAGGGGAGCTTCAGGTGATTGGAGCGACGACGGTGGAGGAATACAGGAAGCATATAGAGAAGGACGCGGCGCTGGAGAGAAGATTTCAGCCCATTCTTGTGGAAGAGCCGGGCGAGGAAGAGACCGTTGAAATTCTGAAGGGGCTGCGGAAAAATTATGAGCTTCACCACCAGGTAGAGATTACGGATGCGGCGCTGGAAGCGGCGGCAGCCCTTTCCAGACGCTATATCAGCGACAGATTTCTTCCGGATAAAGCGATTGATTTGATGGACGAGGCGGCGGCAAGAGTGCGGCTGGGCGGCGTTCTGACGCCGGGCGGACTTTCCGGCATGGAAAATGAAAGCGCAGAGCTTCTCAAAGAGATGGAAGAAGCCGTAAGGGAGCAGGATTTTGAAAGAGCTTCCGTTCTGCGCGGCAGGCGGGAAGAGCTGGAAGCAAAGATAGAAAAGGAAAAGAAAAGGTCAGAGCGTGCAGGCAGCAGAAAGAAGCTTGCTGTCGGAGAAAATGAGATTGCGCAGATTGTGGCTGAATGGACGAAGATTCCGGTCAGCAAGCTGGCGGAGACAGAGACGCAGCGGCTTCAGAAGCTGGAAAAGATTCTTCATAAGCGCGTGATTGCGCAGAATGAGGCGGTAGAGGCCGTAGCAAAGGCCGTCCGCCGCGGACGTGTCGGACTTCAGGACCCGAACCGCCCGATTGGTTCCTTTTTATTCCTTGGTCCTACGGGAGTAGGAAAGACGGAGCTTTCCAAGGCGCTTGCAGAGGTTCTCTTTGGAAGAGAAGACGCCATGATCCGTGTAGACATGTCAGAATATATGGAGAAGCACAGCGTATCCCGTCTGATTGGAGCACCGCCGGGATATGTCGGACATGACGACGGCGGGCAGCTTTCGGAGAAGGTGCGCCGTAATCCGTACTCTGTAATTCTGTTTGACGAGATCGAGAAGGCTCATCCGGATGTATTTAATATTCTTCTTCAGGTGCTTGACGACGGACGCATCACAGATTCGCAGGGAAGAACGGCAGATTTTAAAAATACGGTGATTATTATGACCTCCAATGCGGGAGCAGGGGCGATCGTATCTCCGAAGCGCCTCGGATTTGCGTCGAAGGATGATGAGAAGCAGAATTACGAGGCGATGAAGGGCAGCGTGATGGAAGAGGTGCGCCGCGTATTTAAGCCGGAGTTTCTGAACCGAATCGATGAGATTATAGTGTTCCATGCGCTGAATAAAGATCAGATGAAGCAGATTGTGACCATTCTTTTCCGCGATCTGACGAAGAGATGCACAGAGCAGCTCGGTATTGCTCTGAAGGTCAGAGACAGCGTGAAGACGCATATCGTCGAGACCTCTTACGATGTGAAGTACGGGGCAAGACCGCTGAAACGGGCGATTCAGACTAAGGTGGAAGACCTTCTCGCAGACGAGATTCTCTCAGGAAGACTGAAAAAGGGAGACGAAGCAGTGCTGACTATGCGCAAAGGAGAGATTGTAATCGTATAAGGGCTTTTACAAAAACATAACAAAAGCTCTGGAAATACAGAGCGCAATCGTATATAATCAAAACATCAAGAAGATCCGATTGGGAGGACGAAAGAAATGGCAGCAGTAAAAGAATTAATCCGTGCAGAAGCAGACGGAAGCATCAGCTTTGGAGATTATGAACTGGCATCCAAGACGAAGAAGCAGGATTTTGAATATGAAGGAGATCTCTATAAGGTAAAGACGTTCCGTGAGATCACGAAGCTGGAGAGAAACGACCTGTTTGTATACGAGTCTGTACCCGGTACGGCAGTAGAGCATTTCCGCGCAGCGGCAGACGGAGTAGAGTTTCAGGTAGAAGGTCCGGAGGACGCACAGATTACCCTTGGAATGGAAGATGATACCGAGTATCTGACACTGGTGGACGGCGTGAGCGCCGGAGCAATAAAGACAGGGCTTGGCGGAAAGCTTGTGCTGAGCGTGGAGCTGGACAGCAGGGAGACTGTCAGCGTCAAGGTTGTAAAGGCGTAGGAAGTATAGGCATAGGAAGTATAACGTATGGCAAAGGGCAGAACAACGGTGTTCTTCTGTCAGAGCTGCGGATATGAGTCCCCAAAGTGGATGGGACAGTGTCCGGGCTGCAGAGAGTGGAATACCTTTGTGGAGGAAACTGTAGAGAAAAAGAGCGCCGTAAGAGCGCCCAGAGAGAAGGCAGCCGCAGGACCGGTCTGCCTTTCTTCTATTGATACGAAGGAGGAAGACCGAATCAGCACAGGAATGGAAGAACTGAACCGTGTTCTCGGAGGCGGGATTGTGAGAGGTTCTCTTGTGCTGGTGGGAGGAGACCCTGGAATCGGAAAATCGACGCTGCTTTTGCAGGTGTGTCAGAAGCTTGCGGCAGAAAAACATGAGGTGCTGTATATTTCAGGCGAGGAGTCTTTGAAGCAGATCAAGCTTCGGGCAGCGCGCATCGGAAGCTTTTCCGACAGGCTGCGTCTTTTCTGTGAGACAAATCTTGATCTCATCAGTGAGACCATCCGGAGAGAAAAGCCGGAGGCTGTTATTATAGATTCGATTCAGACGATGTACAATGAAGACGTAAGCTCCGCGCCGGGAAGCATTTCTCAGGTGAGAGAGTCGACCGCTGTTCTGATGCAGCTTGCCAAAGGACTTGGAATTTCAATCTTTATCGTAGGTCATGTGACAAAAGAGGGAACGGTAGCCGGTCCCCGCGTGCTGGAACATATGGTGGATACTGTGCTGTATTTTGAAGGAGACAGGCATGCGTCTTACCGTATTCTGAGAGCTGTGAAGAACCGTTTTGGTTCTACGAATGAAATCGGAGTTTTCGAGATGCGGGAGACGGGCCTTGCAGAGGTGGAGAATCCGTCAGAATTTATGCTCAATGGCAGACCCGAGGCTGCATCAGGTTCTGTAGTTGCCTGTTCGATGGAGGGAACGCGCCCGGTGCTTCTGGAGATACAGGCTCTCGTATGCAGAAGCGCGCTTGCGATGCCGAGAAGGACGGCGGCTGGTATGGAAAGCAACAGAGTAAGCCTTCTTCTGGCTGTTCTGGAAAAGCGTCTGAACCTTCATCTGTCAAACAGCGACGTCTATGTGAATATTGCGGGCGGTATCCGTATCAGCGAACCGGCTGTGGATCTGGGAGTTGTGCTTGCCGTCGTATCGAGCTGCAGAGACAGGGCGATAGACGATAAGGTTCTTGCATTCGGCGAGGTAGGATTAAGCGGCGAGGTACGTGCTGTAAGTCAGGCGGCTCAGCGCGTGCAGGAGGCAAAGAAGCTTGGATTTACGACGGTGATTCTGCCGGAGGTGTGCAGAGAGCAGATAGGTGAGATGGAAGGAATCCGTCTCGTAGGCGTCAGAACCGTGGCGGATGCAGTGGGGGTGATTTAGGAGATGCGTTTTCGGCCGTGTATTGATATTCATAACGGGCAGGTCAAGCAGATTGTAGGCGGAAGTCTGAGAGACGAGAAAGATTCTGCAAAAGAAAATTTTGTGTCAGAACAGACGGCAGACTGGTATGCCTCTCTTTACCGCAGAGACGGACTTTCGGGAGGTCATGTGATACTTTTGAACGGTTCTGCTTCGCCCTGGTATGAGGCGACCAGACAGCAGGCTCTTAAGGCTCTTGCGGCGTATCCGGGCGGAATGCAGCTTGGAGGAGGCGTTACGCCTGAAAATGCGGAAGAATGGCTGGATGCGGGAGCTTCTCACGTTATCGTGACTTCCTATGTATTCCGTGACGGACGGATACAGTATGAAAATCTGGAAAAAATAAAAAAGGCGGCAGGGAGAGAAAAGCTTGTTCTGGATCTGAGCTGCCGCAGAAAAGGAGATTCGTACTTTATCGTTACAGACAGATGGCAGAAGTTTACCGAAGAGAAGGTGACGGTTGCGCTTCTTGACGAGCTGTCGAAGAGCTGCAGTGAATTTCTGATTCATGCGGCAGATGTGGAAGGAAAGGCGGCAGGCATAGAAAAGGACCTTGTTTCCCTGCTTGGAGAATGGGAAGGAATTCCCGTCACCTATGCGGGAGGAATTGCAGAGGAAAGTGATCTGGAGCTTGTAAAAAAGCTGGGAAAAGACCGCCTGGATGTGACAATAGGGAGCGCTCTGGACCTTTTTGGCGGTTGTATCCCTTACCGGAATGTGGTATACTTAAAATAATACAAAAGACGGCGGAAAGAGAAATGGCATGCCTTTTGTATCAGGGGCGGAAGCCTAGAAAACGTAAAGGAGTTGAGTCTATGCGTTATATTATCAGCGGTAAGAACATTGATGTGACAGAGGGACTTCGGACAGCGATTACAGACAAGCTGGGGAAGCTGGAGCGCTATTTTACTCCGGACACAGAGGTGCAGGTGACACTGAGTGTTGAGAAAGAAAGACAGAAGATTGAGGTTACGATTCCTGTGAAGGGAACGGTAATCCGTTCCGAGCAGGTCAGCAACGATATGTATGTATCCATCGATCTGGTGGAAGAGGTGATTGAGCGTCAGCTGCGCAAGTATAAGAATAAGCTTGTACAGCGTGAGCAGGGAGGCGGAAGCTTCCGTCAGGAGTTTATCGAGAAAGAAGCCGAGGATGAAGAGGTACGCATTATCCGTACGAAGCAGTATGATTTGAAGCCTCTGTATCCGGAGGACGCCTGCGTACAGATGGAGATGTTGGGACACAGCTTTTATGTATTTGTAAACGCAGAGACAGAGCAGGTGAACGTTGTATATAAGAGAAAAGGCGGCACCTACGGGCTTCTGGAGCCGGAAGGCTGATTATTTTTACAGGGGAACATAAAAAAGCAGTGAGACAGACTGCGGATTATAGGGAGCAGATCTTCGGGAGCAGATCTCGGAGATCTGCTTCTTCTTGAATAATTGCAGGTATAGTGCTAAAATACAAAGCAGAGTAGTGCCTGAAATAAGATTATTAGGATAGGAGCAATCAGATGAGTTTATTGACGAAAGTATTCGGTACGCACAGCGAGCGTGAATTAAAACTGATTTATCCGCTGGCAGATAAGATTGAAGCCTTAAGGCCGAAAATGATGGAGCTGTCAGACGAGGAACTGAAGGGAAAGACAAAAGAATTTAAGCAGCGTCTGGCAGACGGAGAGACGCTTGACGATCTGCTTGTGGAAGCTTTTGCGGCGGTTCGCGAGGCGGCAAGAAGAGTTTTGGGAATGGAACATTACCGCGTACAGCTCATCGGAGGTATTATTCTGCATCAGGGTCGTATTGCAGAGATGAAGACGGGAGAGGGAAAGACGCTTGTTTCCACACTTCCGGCATATCTGAATGCTCTGGAGGGTCAGGGCGTTCATATCGTTACGGTAAATGACTATCTGGCTCACCGTGACGCAGAGTGGATGGGAAAGGTGCATGAAGCCCTGGGACTGACAGTAGGCGTTGTGCTGAACAGCAGCACAAACGACGAGAGACGGGCGGCTTATGCCTGCGATATCACTTATGTGACAAATAATGAGCTTGGTTTCGATTATCTGCGTGATAACATGGTGATTTACAAGGAGCAGCTTGTACAGCGTTCCCTTCACTACGCGATTATCGACGAGGTGGACTCGGTTCTTATCGATGAGGCGAGAACGCCGCTTATCATTTCCGGACAGAGCGGAAAGTCTACGAAGCTCTACGAGATCTGCGATGCGCTTGCAAAGACGATGAAGCGCGGCGAGGCAAGCGGAGAATTCAGCAAGATGAACGCCATCATGGGCGAGGAGATCGAAGAGACCGGCGAGTTCATTGTCAATGAGAAGGATAAGATTGTCAATCTTACTGCGGACGGCGTAAAGCGTGTGGAGCAGTATTTCCATATTGAGAATCTGGCTGATCCGGAGAATCTGGCAATTCAGCATAATATTATTCTGGCTCTGCGGGCGAATTATCTGATGTTCCGCGATCAGGATTATGTGGTCAAAGATGATCAGGTTCTGATCGTCGATGAGTTTACGGGACGTATTATGCCGGGACGCCGTTATTCCGACGGTCTTCATCAGGCGATTGAGGCGAAGGAGCATGTAAAGGTAAAGCGTGAGAGCAAGACGCTTGCCAATATTACCTTCCAGAACTTCTTTAATAAATACGCCAAGAAAGCCGGTATGACAGGTACGGCTCTGACAGAGGAAAAGGAGTTCCGTGAGATTTACGGAATGGACGTTATTGAGATTCCCACGAACCGTCCTGTAATCCGTAAGGATCTGGACGACGCCGTATATAAGACGAAGAAGGAAAAATTCCATGCGGTCGTAGAGGCTATCGAGGAAGCCCATAAGAAGGGACAGCCCGTTCTTGTAGGTACGATCACGATTGAGACATCCGAATACCTGAGCGGTCTTCTGAGAAAGAAAGGCATCCAGCATGAGGTGCTCAATGCGAAATTCCATGAACGCGAGGCAGAGATTGTAGCTCTGGCTGGTCAGCACGGCGCTGTGACGATCGCGACGAACATGGCAGGCCGTGGTACGGATATCAAGCTGGACGACGAGGCGCGGGAGGCAGGAGGTCTGAAGATTATCGGTACGGAGCGTCACGAGTCGAGACGTATTGACAATCAGCTGCGAGGACGTTCCGGACGTCAGGGAGATCCCGGAGAATCAAGATTCTACATTTCTCTGGAAGATGATCTGATGCGTCTCTTTGGTTCCGAACGTCTGATGGGCGTATTCAATGCGCTGGGCGTGCCGGAGAATGAGCAGATAGAGCATAAGATGCTTTCCGATGCGATTGAGAAGGCGCAGAAGAAGATAGAGAGCAATAACTTTGGAATCCGTAAGAATCTGCTGGAATACGATCAGGTAATGAACGAACAGCGTGAGATTATCTATGCGGAGAGACGCCGTGTTCTGAACGGCGAGAGTATGCGCGATGCAATTTACAAGATGCTGACCGATACAGTGGAAAATGTAGTAGACAGCCTGATTGGGGACGATCAGGACAAGGCGGACTGGGATCTGCTGGGACTGAATGAGACCCTGCTCCGGACGATTCCGCTGAAACCGGTGACGCAGGAGCGCATTGGAGATAAGAAGAATAAGAATGAACTGAAGCATATGCTGAAGGAAGAGGCAGTGAAGCTTTACGAGATGAAGGAGGCGGAATTCCCGAATCCTGAGATGCTCCGTGAGCTGGAGCGCGTATTCCTTCTGAAGGTCATCGACCGGAAGTGGATGGATCATATCGACGATATGGATCAGCTTCGTCAGGGTATTGGCCTGCAGGCGTTTGCGCAGAGAGATCCTCTCGTAGAGTATAAGCTGAGCGGCTATGAAATGTTCTCTTCCATGACGGCAAGCATCCAGGAAGAAACGGTAAGAATTCTGCTTCATGTCCGTGTGGAGGAGAAGGCAGAGCGTGAGCAGGTAGCCAAGGTAACAGGAACGAATAAGGATACGAGCCTGGCTAAGGCCCCGGTGAAGAGAGAGAGTCAGAAGATTTATCCGAACGATCCCTGCCCCTGCGGAAGCGGAAAGAAATACAAGCAGTGCTGCGGAAGAAAGGCATAAGTTGCGCTCATTTTAAGCCGCAGGAAAGTTGCGGTAGAAGCGAATAAGAAGAGAATAAATGGCCATACTCCTTGTTAAGAACGAGAGAAAGGGGTATGGCTGTTTTATGGCTAAAAATAAGAAAATTGATCTGGCGAATCTGGAACCGGAGGAAAAGCTGAAATATGAGATCGCAGAGGAACTGGGACTTCTGGAACGTGTGGTAAAGGACGGGTGGAAGTCTTTGTCTGCAAAGGAGACCGGACGGATCGGAGGAATGATGACGAAACGCCGGAAGCAGTGAAGAGGGGCAGCCGTTGTACGGCTGCCCTTTTACAGAAAATGCGAGTTAAGCTTGTATATAGACGAAGATACAGGTATGATGGAAACAGGAATATCAGTGGAGAAAGAAATGAGTAAAAAGTTATCTGAAATGAGTTTAGAAGAATTAAGGAAGCTTATCTTAATAAGGAAACAGAGTATGGCTGGGAATTTTTTGGCATAGTCCAGGGGGACAACGAACCGGATATGACAAGAATGTATATCCATAGATAAAATCCGGCGATATGGGGAAACTGCCGGTTGACACATTTCAAGGCAGAAATGGTTGTCTGCAACCATGAAATCTGTTATGTTTAAGACGCTTAAGCGAAAGAAAAGTGTCTTAAGGAGGAATCATGATGATCTTTGCAGATAAAATTGCAGATTTGCGAAAGAAAAACGGATGGTCACAGGAAGAACTTGCAAGTCAGCTGGGAGTGTCCCGCCAGGCAGTTTCAAAATGGGAAAGTGCGTCCTCTATTCCGGATTTGGATAAAATAATTAAAATGAGCAGTATTTTTGGAGTCAGTACAGATTACCTGCTGAAGGATTCTCTCGGAGGCGCAGGAGATATCGGAGAAATGCCGGAAGGCAGCACAGCAGAGTTGGGGACGGGTGAAAAACATATCCAGATGATCTCTATGGAAACTGCAAATATTTATTTGGAGCTTTTGAGAAATATATCTTCTAAGATTGCACTGGGCGTGGCTCTTTGCATTTTATCGCCGGTGTCGCTGATCGGTCTTACAGGCTTGTCTGGCGGGCAAGCGGGGACTGTCTTTTCAGGGCAAGCGGCAGTCGGAGCCGGGGTGACAATACTTTTGCTTATGGTTGCGGCGGCGGTAGCGCTCTTTATCATCTACGGAAGAAAAGCCGAGGTCTATGATTTTTTTGAGAAAGAGCCGATAGAGCTTGCATATGGGGTAAAGGGACTGGTTGAAAAAGAAAAATTCGGGTATGAGGCTGTACATAGCAGAAAACTTGTGTTAGGGATAGTGCTTTGTATTCTCAGCGCAGTCCCCATCATGGTGCTGGCGGTAAATGAAGTTCTGGTAATCTTCGGTGTGAATCTTTGCCTTATTTTGGTGGCGGTCGGCGTGTATTTGCTTGTTTCTACCGGAATCATATACGGTGGATTTCAGAAACTGCTGGAATCGGTTCTGTGATTCGGAAATGATTTCTGATAAGATAGTAATTATTCAGCCCTGCCGTCTCTTCTCTTGAAAAAGAGTATGAAATCCGCTATAATCAGCATATCATCCAAAGAGGAGGCATCGCATGGCACAGTTTACAAAGAGAGCAATCGTAGAGTCATTTTTGAAGCTTCTGAATCAGAAACCCCTTGACAAGATTACAGTAAAAGAGATTGTAGACGACTGTGGAATTAACCGTAAT
>CAUWNO010000048.1:0-14292 GCA_963559965.1 uncultured Lachnospiraceae bacterium
GTCTTTTTAAATTGTTTCTTCTAATTTCTTCTTTCGGAATACAAGCTTCCAGGCAAGCCATCCTGTCAGGCAGCCTATCGCAACGCCGCCCAAAACGTCTGTCGGGAAATGCGCTCCCAGATAGAGTCGGGAAAAAGAAAGAACGGCTGCAAAAATCACCGCAGGAATTCCCACCCGGCGCGGAGCGCATAAGAAAAGAACGCTTGCGACGGCAAAGACAGCGCCGGAATGTCCGGACGGAAAGGAATAATCGGAAGGCTCTCTCGTAATCAGTGTCAGCCCTTCCAGAAGATGATAAGGTCTGACTCTGGCAATCCAGTTCTTCAAAAAAAGATTTACAGCCGCAAACTCCATCAGAAGAGACAGAGCAGCCGCCCTTCCCGTCCTCCGCCATTTTTTCACGCACAGGAGGATGAGACAGGTCAGTATCGAAAGAAAGCCGGCGTCACCCAAAGACGTAATAAACTGCATAATTCTGTCAAGCCAGGGCGCTCTCACGCTTTCCTGCAGAAACATCAGAAACTGCTCTTCCCATTCAAAAAAATATTCCACTCTATTCTTCCTTTCCTTTCTCCACAGAAAACTCTATGAGAAAATATCCCGGTTTCTCTTCGTCTTCCTTCCAGATATAACCGTCGCTCTCCATATAGTTTTCAAGCTCGGTACGGGAGGTAAAGAGAAGTCCAGCCTGCGTGAATGAAAAATCCTCTGTAAGCGTCCGGCTGTTCAGACTTCTGTCTGCCTGCATCGCCTCAGTAAAGAAGGGACGGGCGTCTTTCTGGGCGCCCAGAAATGCCAGAATCATATAAAGACGCTGCTGCGCAAACTCGGTAAAGAACAAATCCGTATTATCCGACTCCAGCCGAAGAGTTACTTTCGTCAGCTCTCCGTCATCCTCCTGAAAATGGAATACCGGAAGCGTCTCTTCCATAACCATCACCATCGGATCACCCGATGAGATCTCCTCCCACTCTCCTGTCTTTCCAAGCCGCACCCCGTAATAAGCGTACTCATAAAAATCTGTATAAAAATTATAGTTTTCTGCAAATTCCGCAACTGTCAGCTCTCCCCTGTTCGGAGGAAGCGGAACTCTTAAAAGAAGCAGCATCTGCAGGGCAAACAGCAAAATACCTGCCGCAACATATACAACGCCTCTGTGGACTTTTCCATCCTTCAGGACAAGTTCGATCTCCCCTTTTCCTTCCCAGGGAAGCATTTCTCCTTTTCTGGCTGTCTGATAGCTCTTCACCATGCAGTACAAAGAATAGAGCGGAATCCCAAAGCCCAGTCCCCAGGCTGTCACCTCCCAGGTTCTTCCAAGCGCCTCTCCATAAGAAATCCTCTCTCCGTTTTTCTTTTCAAGACGCAGTCCGAGAATCCATTTTCCCGGCGTCGTCCCCGTAAGGAAAAGAAGGAGAGGCTCTGCGATAAGCATCAGAACAGCTGCCAGTATTGTCAGCGCCAGATCCATCCAGACGCCGGACGCCAGATAGAGATTGACTCCTAAAATACAGGACAGAAAGCTCTCAAGCAAAATGGTGTAAAGGTTCAGATCCAGGATACGGGCAAAATACCGCCGCCAGGGAGAACACACAGGTTCTCTTTTCTGAATCAACAGCTTATCTTCCTGATTTTTTACTTCCTGATTCTTTTCTTCATAACAATCATTCTCTTCGTAATTTTTCTCCATAAAAGCCTCTCCTTTCCCGTCTTTTTTATTCCTGTCAGCCTGCGCGTGTCTAAATCTCCGTAAAGGTATAGCGCTGCAGAAGTCCCGACGTATTTACATGGTAAACGACCGTTCCGTCCGCCAGATCCTCTCTCTCAAAGGTGAAATCGCTGTCCTGTCCGTGACGGCTTTTCACATACTCTTCCAGATCAGAAATTTCCGCTTCCTCAATGAAGACATCTCTCATCTGATTGTTCGAGCACTGATTAAAGATCTCATGCACCACTTCATACTCTTTCATTTTCTCTCTCCTTTCTCCTAGCGGGGCGGCTGTATATTGGGAATGCAGAACGTCCCAAAGGAATACAGGGACAGAAGAGCCGTTGTGCAGAGAAGAATCTGAAACCATCTTTTCCGGCTCAATCCCGGGCTGAGGGACGACGCATGCGCCGCAAAAATCAGGACGGGAAGCATATAGCGTCCCTGCGCCTGATAATCGATAAAGTAAGCATTGTAAATAACAAGAGCATACGAAATAAAGCTGCAGAGGAACAGAATTCCAAGCTTCACCTTCCGCTCTCTATATCCTTTTTCCCGTACCACCGTCAGGCAGACACCGGAAATCAGAACCAGATAAAGAAGTCCCATAAGGCTTACATACCAGTCGGGGCTGGGGAACTGAAGGCTTCCGTACGTTCCTGTAAAAGAGCGGAACAGCGTCTTATGAAAGCCCATATGAAACAGAAGCTCCGTAAGCGCAACGCCTTTTCCGTGAAGATTGAAGGCAGAGCTTTGTATCTCAGGCGGCGATGCCGGATTCAGCTTCGGAATCGCAATCTGTTCCTGCAGGCTTACAAGAACCTGCTGCCTGTGAACGCCGTAATGAAGAAATTCCGGAATATAGCGGATTCCCAGAATCAGAAGAGCCGCTCCCGCCAGACTCAGATATACGCAGAATCTTTTTCCCCTCTCCTCCTTCGGCGCAGAAAACAAATCCGTCAAAAGAATCAGGAAGGCGTAAATGGCAAACACATAGTAATTCTGCTTGGACATAAAAATATTGGCAAAGAGAAAGCCCAAAAGAAGAACCTTCCAGATATTTTTCCTGTTGATTCCGCCCCGCACAAGCCGGTTCAGCATACTGTCCGGATTTGCCGTCTCATAGAGGACAAGAACGCCTACGGCAAAATCAAGCGCATCCGAAGTACAGTATGTATAGAGATACCACACCTGCGGCGTCAGAAAAAGCGCGCAGAGAAGATAACGGTTCTTTTTCAGGTTCCAGAACAGGAAATAAAGAAGCCCTGCAAACAGGAATACGCTAAACAGTCTCGCCGCATGTTCAAAGGTGAAAAAGCGGGCAATCTGAGCTGCCAGCATATAAAACAGATTCAGCTCCGTCAGGCGGGCTGTGCCGAACACAGAATACGCCTCCCTGTCAAGCTCTCTTGCGTCCGGAACCTTCCAGTTCTCTGTATAATACTGCACAGAGTAAATCGATTCCGACTCATCCGGATTAATTTCCGAAGATCCGGTAAACGCTCCTGTAAACGCCAGAACAAGGGCTGCCACGCCGACGAGATAGAGAATCGTATCCACAGTCAGAAAGAAGCGCCCTTCCCTGTGCTTCCAGATTCTTCGCCTGTAAAATTCTCCTGCAAATACAAAAAATGCAAGAATCAGAGCAAAATAGATAACTCCTGTCCGGGCATAGCTTCGGGCAGCCTGACTGTAAAATTCCCGAAAGCTCTCCGTCGTAAGAAGCTGCGAATCCTCGCCCTCTATGGAAATTCCAAGAGAACCTGTCTCCGTCCTGAAAAGCTTCGCGTCCCCGTTTGGCTCAAAGGCGGAAAAAAGCTCCTCTCCCTCCAGCATTCCCGCGTAAAAGCCGTTGATAAAAAGGGCCATATCCTTCACGCGTATCTCATTTTCCGAATGATAATCCATCGGGTCCATACGCTTCAGCGTCCCTCCGTCTCCATAGCGGAAATCCCAGAAAAAGACGCGGGCTTCTCCCGGCTTTCGATAGGACGCGCGCACGCTGTTTACCCCTACATGATCCGTAAAGGAGGAAAATGCTTTCCAGTGATGCCCTGCCATATAATCTTCCTGCTCAAAATCAACCCGGATCTCTGCCAGAACCACAGGCGGATAAATCAGAAAGCCTAAAAGAAGCGCTCCCAGTATCAGAGGCTTCCACCATTTTTTCAGCCGTTCTTTCATCTTTCTCTCCTCTTTTCCCTTCTCAGGGCGTATCGTCAAGCTGTCTTTTCAGATAAAGTCCGACGACAGCCGCAAAGTTCATAATGTTATGGATATAAGCAAAATCCCTGCCGAAAATTCTCCGTTCTGCCTGCAGATCCTGCTCTTCCCCTGCAAAAACGCCAAGCACGGAAATTCCCTCTGCGCGGGCTTTGCGCACTTCAAGCGCCGTGTCGCGCACCGCATAATCTCCGCAGTAAGGTCTTGGATTTCTGCTGTTCGGTCTGTTTACAATCACATCGTTCGGACGTCCGTCGCTCAGCACAATCAGAACCTTATTTTCCTCTGTCCGTTCCATAAGGCTTGCCGCCGCCGCACGAATTGCCAGACCGTCCCTGTTGTTTGCAGAAGCGTAAAAATCAAAAATACGTTTGTTTGCCTCCCTGGAATCCTCGTAATCCCGGAATCTGTGAAGCACCGTATAATCCCAGAAGGTGCAGAAGCCCATCACGCGATGGGGAATTCCGGCAGCGCTTAACGCCTCGCTGATAATATATCCCTGAATCGCAACAAGGCTCTGCCTTGCCCTCTGCGAGCCGCTTGCATCGATCAGAACATGAACAGCAAATTCTGAACTGTCCTTTTTCACTTCCCGTTCAAAAAGCTTCCTGTCGCTGGTGCGCCCTGCCTTCCAGAGCCTTGCCGGAACGATTGAGCCGTATTCGGAACGCACCGTCTCCCGCTCGGATCGCGCCGTCAGCGCCCTTCTGAGCGTATCGGAAAGCTGTTCGATATTTCTTCTTGCGATACGCGCATGATGACCGTAAATCTTCAGGTTCTCCGCTCTTGCCCTTCTTGCATACTCCGACTGATAGTTGCGCCGCACCATGCCGGAAAGAACTCCGTCTGTAAAATAAAGACTGCAGTCTTCGTGCGCTCCGCGGCAGATACTTCTGTTCAGACGCTCCTGCTCTCCTTTGCTCAGATAAGATTTCCCATAATTAAGTTCAATATAGGAATACATCTTAGCGGCAGCCTCTTCGCTGACACGAATCCTTTTTCTCCGGCTCTCTTTCTTTTCTTCCTGTGATTCCGAGGTCTCCGCCGACTGCGTGACTGCCTGATTCACCTGCGCCATCGCCTGCGTCAGTTCCTCCTCCACAGCCTCCTCGTCAAGAAAATCCTTCCAGCTGAATTCCTTAAGCTCCTCCATCGTGACCGACAGAACCTTTTCCAGATCTCCTTTATTTTTTTCAAAATACGGATCGACAATCTGATTATAAAGCGCGTCCGTCACACGGATAATCTGCTGCGTATCCTGCGTATCTTCCAACCCTTTCAGAAGCTCCATCTGCTTTTTTATCCTTGCCTGCACAGACGTCTCGCCCCGAAGAGCTTCCTGCATCATGGAAATCTTAAGCTGTCCCGTCTGATAAGAAGCCAGGCGGGAAAAATCATATTCCAGCAGATCAGAAAACGCCTTTTTCCTGATTTCAAGAATTCCCTTTCTCTCTGCCGCCGCTTTCTTATACACGGCGCTGTCCACTGCAAGCTGGGCAATATTGGTAAGCGCCTTTTCATCTGCTCCGCAGTAGATTTTTTTCAGAAGGTAAAGACCAAAAGCCTCCCTGTCGAACAGACGGGAAAAGGCTCCCTGCTTTACCGCGTCATAAAGAGATACATACGGCGACTTTGCAAAAGATACCGTATCCAGCTTAATGTTTTCCCCGTAATCGCCGCTGACTGTCCAGAACAGATTCCGTATTCTGTTTTCTATCTCATACTGCCGGTCCGAAAGCTCCTCCGGCTCCAGATAATCCTGTTCTTCCATATACGACTCCTGTTCAGAAAATCTGTTCGCTTGTCCATTCTTCCGGTATCCGCGTCATCACCACGTCTCCGACAATCTCTTTTTCAAAGATATCAAAGCTCTTATTCGTAATTCCCATCTGCACAGCCGTTCTCGGTTTTAAACCGCAGCGTATCGTTTTCAAAGCTCCTATCATTCCCCTAAGATCAAGAGGCTTCGTAGAGATCTCGCTGTTCGACGCCTTAAGCTGCAGATCAAGAAACAGTCCTGCAAAGGCGCGCAGTCCTTCCTCTCTGGCGTCCGGGAAATTTGCTCCGAGAATCAGCATCAGCGTCTCCTCTGTGAGAACCGGCATATCAATCACAAGGAAACGGGATACAAGAGCTTCGTTCAGTTCTCTTGTTCCTGCATAACCGTAATTCATCGTTCCGATAAAACGCGTGGCAGGATGAAGGGGAATCTTGTCATAGCCCGGCACGTCGATAAGGCGGCGGTAGTCAAGCGTCGCATGAAGCACGGAAACCGCGTCGTTCTTTGCCATATTGATCTCGTCAAAAATTCCGAAACCGCCGTTCAGCGCGCACTGCGCGACCGGTCCTTTCCGGAGACGTACCTCATTATCCTCAAAGGTATCCGTTCCTATGAGCGAATTACTGTCTGTATTCACATTAAAAGACATATTGTAGACGGGACGGTTAAAAAGAAAGGCAAGATTTTCAGCCAGAATATTTTTTCCCGTAGCCTTCGCTCCGCTCAGAAGGATGTTCTCTCCCTGCAAAAGCGCCGCTATCGCCATTTCAAGAATTTCTTTTCCATAAAAGGGAATCGGAGGCTTCGCCAGACGGTTTTTTACTTCCTCCGAAACCGGATACTCCTTTCTGAAATTTTTAAGCTCCGCTATCAGTCCTGCGGAAACTCCCTGCTCCTCTAAAAAACGTAATTCTTCCATTTTCTGCTCCCGTTTTAAATAATTTACCGCCCGGTCTCCAAAGAAGTGATACAGGAAACCAGCTCGTCAAAATGATGAATCTCCCTGTACGATCCAGACGGCAGATCGACGTCCTCCGGACGTTTCTTTCCCCCCTGATTATACCAGACCGCGTGCATTCCCGCCTGCACAGCTCCCGCCACATCCTTTTTAAAACTGTCTCCGACAAAAACACATTCCTGCGGCTCAAAGCCTGCCTTCTCAAGACAAAGCTTCATAAATTCCGGATGCGGCTTCTCGTATCCTGCTTCCTGACTCGTCACCATATGCGAGATATAGGGGGCAAGTCCGAAATGCTCCAGCTTTTCATACTGCATCCATGCCGTCATATCGGTTCCAACGCCTATGGTAATCCCCTGTTCATGCAAAGCGCGTACAGCCTCAAGACAGCCCGGCTCTGTACCGCAGGCTTCAAGAAGGCTGTCCCAATAGAGGCGGTACATCTTCCTTACATGCGGAAAAAGCGGTACTTTCCACTCCTCCAAAATGTTCTGAATCCGAATACTTCTGCTGTGAATTGCCGCATTGTCTGACCCCAGCCGCTCCAGCGCTTTTCTGCTGAGACGTGCGTAAGCCTCCCTGAATTCCTCCGGATCTTTTCCGAAGTTTTCTTTTGCATAAGCTGCCACGCGGTCCATTCCTGCCGGATGTCCCTTCTCATAGCTGTAAATCGTACCGTCAATATCAAAAATAACCTCTTTTATCTTCATTTTCTTTTTCCCCTCTGCTATCTGGAACTAATTTTCTTCATCCAGCAAAAACTCCGAAAACACATAATTGCTGATATCGATTCCTCTGTCTGTCAGCCGGACTCTGCCTTCTTCTTCCTTCAGAAGCCCTTTCTTCTTCAGGCTCTCAAAGGTTTCTCCATATACGCTCCTGAGCTCCTCTGTCAGGGTAACTCCCTCCATTTTCCGAAGACCGAGAAACATGGTTTCCTCCAGCCGATCTTTTTTCCCGAGCTTCTCTCTGCTTTCAAAAGAAAAATCGCCCCGAAGATACGCTGTCAGATCGGTACTGTTCTGATATCGCACCTCGTCCACAAGGGACGCCGCTCCGAGCCCAAATCCTTTATAATCGATCCTCTCCCAGTAAGAAAGATTATGGCGACAGGCATAGCCGGGACGCGCATAATTGGAGATCTCATATCGTTCGTAGCCTCTTTCCTGCAAAAAGAGCTTCGTATCCTCATACATCTGCCTTTCCGTCTCCTCGTCAGGCAGAAGATGACGGAGAGGTCCGCCTTCTGCATACTGTCTGTAAAAAGGCGTTCCTTCTTCCACAATCAGACTGTAGGCGGAAATATGCTCCGGATTAAGCGCCGCCGTCTGAGAAAGGGTATTCATCCACGTCTTTCTCGTCTGCCCGGGCAGAGCCGATATGAGATCGATATTCAGGTTATCAAAACCGGCATTTCTCGCCAGATCAAAGCTTTCCTGAAACTCCTTCCATGTATGAATCCGCCCCAGCAGTTTAAGCTCTCGATCGTCCGCCGACTGAAGTCCTATGCTCAAGCGGCTGACGCCTGACGCCCGATATGCAGAAAGCTTTTCCCTGGTCAGCGTACCCGGATTGCATTCCACTGTAATCTCCGCGTCCGGAAGAATGGAAAATCGTGTATACAGGGTATCCATAATCTCTGAAAATTCCCCTGCAGACAAAAGAGAGGGCGTCCCTCCGCCAAAAAACACAGTAGCCGCTTCAAAGCGCTCCGCCAGCTCTTCTGCCTCCGTAATCTCTTTTTTCAGCATTTTTACATACTGCTCTCTCGTCTCCCTCCCCGCAGGCGCGGACAGGAAATCACAGTATTCGCATTTGCGCACGCAAAAAGGAATATGAATATAAATTCCAAGCCTTCGTTTCATCCGTTTATGCTTCTTTCGTCTATTTATCGTCAAGCTTCAGGACGCTCATAAATGCCTTCTGCGGAATCTCTACGTTTCCGATCTGACGCATTCTCTTCTTTCCTTCCTTCTGCTTTTCCAGAAGCTTCTTCTTTCGTGAAATGTCTCCGCCGTAACACTTGGCAAGCACGTCCTTGCGGACAGCCTTGACCGTTTCGCGGGCTATAATTTTGCTGCCCACAGCCGCCTGAATCGGAACCTCAAAGAGATGGCGCGGAATCTCCTCCTTGAGCTTCTCGCACATTTTTCTTCCTCTTTCATACGCCGTACTGCTGTGTACGATAAAGGACAGAGCGTCTACTTCTTCTTTATTTACCAGAATATCCAGCTTCACCAGATCTGCCGTCTCATATCCCTTCATCTCATAGTCGAAGGAGGCGTAGCCTCTGGAACGGGATTTCAGAGCATCAAAGAAATCGTAAATAATCTCATTCAGCGGCAGCTCATATTTCAGCAGCGCCCTTGTCTCTTCCATATATTCCATGCCAAGATACACGCCGCGTCTCTCCTGACAGAGCTCCATAATAGAACCGATAAACTCTGTCGTCACCATAATCTCTGCGCTTACATACGGCTCTTCCATATGCTCGATCTCCGCCGGGTCCGGAAGGTTCGAGGGATTCGTCAGCTCAATCACCTCTCCGTTCGTCTTATACACTTTATAAATAACGCCGGGAGCCGTCGTCACCAGATCAAGACCATATTCTCTTTCCAGACGCTCCTGAATAATTTCCAGATGAAGAAGACCCAGAAAACCACAGCGGAAACCGAATCCAAGGGCAATCGAAGTCTCCGGCTCAAACTGAAGGGACGCGTCGTTTAGCTGAAGCTTCTCCAGAGCGTCGCGAAGATCGGGATACTTGGCTCCGTCTGCCGGATACATACCGCAGTATACCATGGGCAAAACCTTTTTATAGCCGGGAAGAGCCTCTTTGCAGGGCCTGTCCTTATCGGTAATCGTGTCGCCCACACGCGTATCGCCCACATTTTTAATGCTTGCCGTCAGATAACCTACCATACCGGCAGACAGCTCTTCACAGGGAAGGAACTGTCCTGCGCCAAAATAGCCGACCTCCACTACATCTGCCTCCGCTCCTGTAGCCATCATGCGGACGGTCGTTCCCTTTCGTACGCTTCCTTCCATAATACGGCAGAACACAATCACGCCCTTATAAGAATCGTAAAGAGAATCAAAAATCAGAGCCTGAAGGGGAGCAGACGGATCGCCCTTCGGAGCCGGTATTTTCTGTACAATCGCTTCCAGAACCTTCTCCACATTCAAGCCCGTCTTTGCTGAAATCTGGGGAGCGTCCTGTGCCTCAAGACCTATCACATCCTCTATCTCGTCAATGACTCTCTGCGGATCTGCGCTTGGGAGATCCACCTTGTTAATAACAGGAATCACGTCCAGATCGTGATCGAGAGCCAGATATACGTTGGCAAGCGTCTGCGCCTCGATTCCCTGCGCGGCGTCCACCACGAGAATTGCGCCGTCACAGGCGGCAAGACTCCTTGATACCTCATAATTGAAGTCTACATGCCCCGGCGTGTCAATCAGGTTAAATATATACTCTTCCCCATCCTCTGCCTTGTATACCGTACGGACTGTCTGCGCTTTAATGGTAATTCCGCGTTCTCTTTCCAGATCCATATTATCGAGTACCTGAGACTGCATCTCACGACTTGTGAGAAGCCCCGTCATCTCGATGATGCGGTCCGCCAGGGTAGATTTTCCATGGTCTATATGTGCTATAATACAAAAATTGCGAATTCTGCTCTGGTCAATCGTCGTCATCTAACTATTCCTCCGTTATCCTGCTTCTATAGATATCATTTTATTATATCTGTTTTTTTCTTAAATTTCCAGCCTCTTTTTCAGCCGCAGCGCCTCTCACTTTTCAGCTACTACTCTTTTCCTTTTTTAACCTCAGTCCCTGTCCTGTATTTTCTCATAATCCGGAAATACATCACAAGGAGAAGCGCTCCTGCAAGAACCCATGCCGCCGGGCTTGCCATACAGACGCCCGGATAGCTCCTCCTTTCAGCGGCAGCCACCGCCACGACTCCCCTTCCGACAAGCTCTGCCACACCTGCGAGCATCGGAAGAAAGCCGTACCCCATGCCCTGAAGGCCATATCTGTATACATTTACTATCGTAAGCGGAATGAAAAATGCCGATACGCACTTCAGGTAAATATCCACCGGAGCCAGAAGCTGCGCCGCGTTTTCAGAAACAAAAAGATAAGTCATATACTTTCCGACTGTCATAAGAACTGCTGCTGACAAAACCGCATAGATAAAACCAAGAACCGATGCCGAGCGGAATCCTTTTCTAAGTCTTTCTATATCTCCGGCTCCCGTATTCTGCGCACAGTAGGTCGACATCGTCGTCCCCAGCGCCACATAAGCCTGACTGACAACCTGCTCTATCTTGCTTGCCGCCGTAAAAGCCGCTACCATCATAGAACCAAGAAGATTCAGAGAAGACTGCATCATCATCGCTCCTATCGCCGTAATCGAATACTGCAGAGCCATGGGAAGTCCTATCCCTATCTGCATCCGTGCCAGATGAGCGTCTACCCTCCAGTCGTCTTTTTTAAGATGCAGAACAGGAACCTCTTTTATAATGTAAATCAGACAGAGAATACCCGAAACACCCTGGGACAAAACTGTCGCCCAGGCAGCGCCCGCCACTCCCATATGAAATTTTATGATAAAAAGAAGATCAAGCCCTATATTCAGAAGAGCCGCCAGAATCAGAAAGAAAAGCGGCGTTCTGCTGTTTCCAAGTGCCCTTAAGACACAGGATAGAAAATTATAGAGCATCTGCGCCAGAATTCCTCCGCAAAAAATGAGAATATAAGTATAAGCTCCGTCGAAAATATCCTCCGGCGTATTCATAAAAATTAAGAGCGACTTCATAGAAAGCATACTCACCAGCGTAATCGCCGCGCCAAACACAAGGGAAAGCACTGCCGCCGAACCCACGCTTTTTCTCATTCCCTCCATATCTCCCGCGCCGAAGCGCTGAGAAGTCAGCACGGTAAAGCCTGCCGCCGTTCCCATAACAAGTCCCCATATAAGAAAAGTAACCGTACCCGTAGAGCCTACTGCCGCCAGAGCCTTTGTACCCACATATTTTCCGACAATCATCGTATCTGCCATATTGTAAAACTGCTGAAATACATTTCCAATAAAGATTGGTAATGTAAAGCTCAAAATCATTTTCACGGGGCTTCCCGTTGTCATATTTTTTTCCATTTCTATTTTCCCCTCAGCTTTTTTCATCTGCAAAAACGCGCCGGCACATAAAAGGATTTTTCTTCCTTTTTATGCCGACGCTATTATAATAAAATTTCCTTTCAGAAACAAGAGGCCTTTTTACGGATTTTTCAAAACCTGACTCAGCACATAGGCAAGAGGTTCCATGGCGTTTTTCATCTCCTCCAGAGTATTCGTCTGCGCTCCCGCTTCCACCAGAAGGGACTTAGGACGCAGATGAAGATTGTATCTCAGACTTTTCAGGTAAACCTTCCTGCTGACGCCCGGATAATATTTCTCGCAGGCAAGCTTAAGCTGAAGCGTCAGAGCAAGGTTCTCTCCAATATAAGGATTGGGAAGATAGGTGATCGGCCCGTTTCTTTTACTGTAGCTTAGCCCGTTAAAAAACATGAACTGAGCCGTAGGCTTCCCGTTAAGCTCTGTTACCAGATGCGTTCCCTCCTTTACGCCGTCTCTGTGAAGATCAATGACCGCCTCTATGGTCGGATACTCCTCCAGAATCTTCTGTACATCTTCCTCTGCAAGGGCATAGGCTCTGTTTCTATCCAGCTTTCCGTCAATAAAATCATAGACGTTCGTGTTATGTATGACATTGTATCCGTAATTCTCCCGAAGAAGCTGCGCAAGGTACTCTCCCACGCCTACGATAGTCGTGCTGTTGTCCCCCGGCACCGAATCGACAAAACCTTCCTGGGAATGCGTGTGATAAATCAGGATCTGGGGCTGGGAAGCATCCTGCTGAAGAGCCATATCCATTTCAAGAAGTTTTTCCGCATTCAGAAGATCTGCGCTTATATCAGTATTCGTCTCTACGACATAAAAATTATTTTTTAGAAAATCAAAATCTGCCAGCTGCTCCGTCGTATATTCTGTTCCCAGAATCTCCCCTGTCTCCTGCGCAAGAGCCGCCTGCTCCTCCCTCTGACGCTCTTCTTCCTCCTGGGCTGCCGCAAGATTTTCTTCCTCCGCCTTTCCTTCCAGATCGAAAGCCTCTCCCGTCTGCACATCAATCTCGTTTTCATCATGCGCGCCTCCTGAGACGAGGATCTCGTAAGCCGCCGCGCTTTCTATTTCTGTCTCATAGATCTGACGGCTGTCCATAAAAGGATAGAGCGGAAAAATTCCCATGGCTTTCCGTATCAGAAATTCCTCCGTACCGGAGGAAAGCTTCCTGTCTCCTGCCACGAAGGCAAGTCCCGGATAAAGGCTCTCTGCCGCCGCCCGGCAAAGCTCTCCCTCCAGTCTCGTCAGAATCTTTGTGCCCGTATAGGCAGCCTTTGAAAAAGACTGCCCTCCTGCCCCATGGCTCAGAATATAAATTCCGAGCGTTCCTATCGCCGCCCACGCTATTCCATTCAGCGCCTTCTGAAGACGGTTCATCTTCCATCACCCCATATCTGCATCCCCTGTCGGGATGCTAACTCAAATATATTCGGGAGCGGTTTTTCCTATGACTGGAATCTTTTAAGCAAGAGCAAGATTCAGAGCCTCGGCAATCGTAAAGCTCAGTCGTTTTATCGTCTCGTCGATATCCTTGGGCGTCACAAACATACTGTTAAGATTGGGAAGGATCGCTTCCCTTCCGCCCGTCGCATCGTAAACGATCGTTGCCGCGTCCACAACCGTCGGAACGCCGATTGCCACGACGGGAACTCCCGTTGTCTCCTGCGTCAGACTGTTTCTGTGATTTCCGACTCCGGAGCCTGGATGAATCCCCGCATCGGAAATTTGAATGGTTCTGTTGAGCCGCCTGCTGCTGCGCGCGGCAAGAGCGTCTACCGCCACAACGAGATCCGGCGCCGTCTCCTCCACAACACCTCTTACGATCTCCAGCGTCTCCATTCCTGTCTGCGCCATAACTCCCGGAACGATTCCGCTGACAAGATGAACCTTTTCCTTTCCGAAAGCCGCTCTTCCGTACTCCCGTACAACGTGACGCGTAATCTTGAGATTTTCCACAACCTCCGGACCGAGAGCATCCGGCGTCACGTCTCTGTTTCCCAGCCCTACCACAAGAACCGATTTTTCTTCCTTTGTTCCCATAAGCGAACACAGATACTCTGCCAGCTTCTCTGATACCTCGCGGTGATAACCCTCGTCCGGATCTGAAAGCCTCGGAGCCTCCAGCGTAATATAGGTACCGACCGGCTTGCCCATAGCTTTTGCTCCGTTTTCCGTCTCAATGGAAACCTTTGTAACCCGAATATCATTCTTTTCGTCATACTGCTCTTCTATGGCGACTCCCCGTATCTCCACATCTTCCTCAAACCGCTCTCTTTCCTCCAGCGCCAGATCGGTGCGTACCTGAAATCTTCCCATTTTGTCCTCCTGAAAAAGTTTGATTTAGTTACAAATTTTTCAGCCATGCGGCTGAGAAGGGCAAAACCCCGGCGCAAGCTGGCTTGCAGAGAGGTTTTGTCATTCTCAGACATAGGGC
>CAUWNO010000049.1:0-14148 GCA_963559965.1 uncultured Lachnospiraceae bacterium
TGAAGAAACATTTTATCAGGATGTGATGGAAAGAGAATCTATGGCTTTAACTTCAGCAGGACAGTGTGTGGCGATACCTCATGGTGTATCTGAGGCGGTTATAAGACCGGGAATAGCGATAGGACGGCTGGTGAAAAAAATTCGCTGGACGGCTGATGAAACTCTTCCTGAGGATGAGCAATATGCGGAAGTATTGATTATGTTTGCGGTGCATCCGGGAGAAGAAAAAAAGGAAAATGGAATTTATCTTCGCATGCTTAAACATGTATTTGGACGGCTGGGGGAGCCGGAAGCAATAAAGAGGCTTATTGAGGCAAAAAGCGCGGAAGAAATAAGGAAACTGTTTCAGTAGGAAGGAGAGGGAAATGGTACAGCTGATTGTAGTATCGCATGGAAGCTTTTCAAAAGCGCTTGTAGAAAGTGCGGAATTGATCGTAGGGGAATTAACAGATATAGAGACTTTTGGTTTCAATCTGGGAGACGATATCGATGCTTTGCGTAATGATATCGCAGATGCTGTGACGCGTGCTCAAAAGAAGGGAGAAGTACTGGTTCTGACAGATATGTTGTCTGGGAGTCCGTTTAATGCAACAGCGTCGCTGATGGAAAAATATCAGTTTGAGCATCTGACAGGTATTAATTTTGTTATTTTTCTGGAAATTCTTACATCAAGAGACAGCCGTACAGCAAGGGAGCTTGTAGAAATGGCTGTTACATCAGGAAAAGAAACTATAGTGGATGTTAACACATATATAAAGGAGGTATTGTAGGAATGAGAAACATTGTATTGACCAGAATCGACGACCGCTTAATCCATGGTCAGGTAGTTACGGCATGGGTAAAGCATACAGATGCGAATCGAATTCTGATTGTTGATGATCCGCTTACAAAAGATACTTTTATGCAAAGAATATTGAGAAGTGCTGCACCTGCAGGAATTACAGTAGAAGTAAAAGGGGTGTCTGAGGCAGCCAATTTTCTTAAGGAAGATGCTGAGACAGGTGAAAAACTGATGATTCTTGTAAAGGGTCCTCAAAATCTCGAGAGTCTGGTAGATGAAGGAGTAAAGCTTCCGCTGATTATTCTGGGAGGAATGGGGGCAAAGGCGGGCAGAAAGAAATTTAACCGCAACGTGTCGGCAAGCGAAGAGGAAATCGCATGCATGAAACGTCTTGAAGAAAAGGGAGCTGTTGTGCAGTTTCAGCTGGTTCCGGATGAGAAACCAACAATGTTAAATAAAATTTAGGGGGGTATAAAAAATGAGTGTGGTACAGGCGTTATTATGTGGACTGATTTATTATTTGGGAAACAGTTCGATTCTTGCAGGTCCGGTGGGATATTATACAGTATACCGTCCGCTGATTGCAGGATTTTTAACGGGATGTGTTTTGGGAGATCCGGTAACAGGAACAATGATTGGAGCAACAATTAATCTGATGTACATAGGATTTATTTCAGCAGGAGGAGCTTTACCAGGAGATATGTGTCTGGCTGGAGTTCTTGGAACTGCACTGGGAATCACAGGTGGACTTACGACAGAAGCGGCATTGGCAATTGCAGTTCCTCTCGGACTTCTGGGAACGCTGCTTTGGTTTGGACGTCTGACTATTGACAGCTTGTTTATGCGCATGGCTGATAAGATGATTGAAAAGGGACAGGCTGATAAAATCTGGATTCCGGATCTTCTGCTTCCGCAGTTGATGCTGTTTGCCGTAACAGCAATTCCGTGTTTCCTTGCCTGCTATTTTGGAGCCCAGTATGTGGAAGGAGCCATTAATGCTTTAGGTGGAACAGTATTAAATATTCTGGCGGTAATCGGCGGTATGATGCCTGCATTGGGAATTGCTATTACACTTAAGTTTATTTTTAAAGGAGATGCGAGAGTATTTTTCTTTGTGGGATTTCTTGCAACGGCATTTTTGGGACTCAGCATGGTTGCGACGGGATTCTTTGCTCTTTGTACAGCAGTCATTTATATGCAGGCTAAGAATGGAAAGGAGGCGGCTTCATAATGGGAAAGCTTACGTCAAAGGATGTCAGAAAGGTATGGCTGACATGGTTGTTTAATAATCAGGCATGTTATAACTACGAAAGAATGATGGGACTGGGATTTTTGGATTCTATGTGTCCAGCTATCAGAAAATTGTATGAAAATGATGTAGAAGGTCGAAAAGCAGCTATGGAGAGACATGCGGATTTCTTCAACTGTGAGCCAAATCTGGGTTCTGCAATAGTAGGTCTGTCTCTGGCGATGGAAGAACAGGTAGCAGAGGGAGCAGATATTGAGCCGGATGCTGTACGTTCTATTAAGACAGGACTTATGGGACCGCTGTCAGGTATCGGAGATTCAGTAATTCAGGGAGTGTTGGTTCCGCTTCTGCTGGCTTTTGCGATTGATATGGCTTCAAACGGAAATATAGCCGCACCGATTATATACTGTATTGTAATTGTCGCTGCAATTTTCGGAATTTCTTATTCTATGTTTATGCTGGGATATAAAAAGGGAAGTAATGCGATATTGGATATGCTTGAAAACGGTATTCTCAATAAGGTTGTGGCGGCAGCAGGCGTTATGGGATGTATGGTTTTAGGCGCTCTGGTGTGCAATTATGTGACTCTGAAATGCGGAATCCAGATACCGCAGGCAGACGGTTCTGCGTTCAGTATTCAGGAACAGCTGTTTGATGCGATTCTTCCGGGACTTCTGCCTCTGGCTTTGACGCTCGGATGCTATAAATTCCTGCAGAAAGGAAAATCTTCTGTATGGGTTATGCTGTTTATTGTAATAGTTGGAGCTGTAGGAGGATTAATCGGTCTTTTTACTCCGTGGTAATGAAAACTAAATATCAGAATGAGCTGACAGGATAAGGGGTATGACATAAAGGAGAAAGAGATGGCAGATTCAAATTTTGTAACGACACAGTACATTTTAGGACGAGGAAGTCTTGAAAGGCTTGGAGACTATAAAGGAAAAAAGATGGCGCTTGTTGTAGATGATTTTATCATTAAGGCGCTGGGACTTGAAGAGAAACTTTATCAAGAGATATTGAAGGATGTTGACTTTAAAGTAATCTGTAGTATGCCGAAAGAACCCGACATGGAGATTCTGGAAGAGCCGATTAAAATAATGAGGGAATATGAACCGGATGTTATTGTGGGAATCGGAGGCGGTTCTGTTATGGATACTGCCAAAGCTCTGTGGCTTTTCTATGAACTTCCGGAGTATACATGGGAACAGGCTATGATTCCATATCAGGTTGAAAAATTTCCAGGAAAAGCTGTTTTGATTGCGGTGCCGACTACAAGCGGAACCGGATCTGAGACAACAGGCTGTGCGGTCGTAAAGGATTATGAAAAGAAAAAGAAAATGATTTTAAGTAATGAGATTATTCCGAAAACGGCAATTCTTGACTTTGATTTATTAAAGAGCCTTCCGCTTAAAAATATTTCTTTTTCAGGAACGGACGCACTGGCACATGCGCTTGAGGCAGCAGTATCTGTCGTATCGAACGGAATGGTGAAAGCGGTAGGAATTCAGGCGGCTGTCATGTTAATTCAGGAGCTGGGAGAATCGTGGAACGGAGATCAGAATGCCCGCGAAAATGTACATATTGCAGCGTCGCTGGCAGGGCAGGCAATTAATAATTCTATTACGGGAATGGCGCACGGGATGGATCAGGCAGGAGGAGATTTCGGACTGCCGCACGGGCTTATGACAGGTATGCTCCTTCCATACACTATGAACTATCTGATGCCTCAGCCGGTATATGAAAAGGTGGCAGAACAGCTGGGAATAGAAGGCAGCGGGGAAGAAAAGCAGAAAAAATTGATCGAAAAAATATGGGCGTTATATGATGAAATACAGATGCCAAAAACGTTAAAAGAAGCGGGGGTTCCTGAGAAAGAATATCTGGAAAAAATACCACTTTATATTTCACGTGCTATGAATGACGCAAATGTTTTGATGGCGCCGAAAAATCCGACCGAAGCAGAGCTGAATATGCTCTATCGGCAGTTCTATTATGGTGTATAAGGCAAAGAAGGAAAGCGAGGAGAATAAGGAATGAGCGAGACTATGAAAGCAGTAGCTATTATGGCAGATCATAAGGCAGAGGTGGTTGAAGCGGTAAAGCCTCAGGCAGAGCCGGGAAAGGTTTTACTGAAGATTAATGCATGCGCACTGTGTACATTTGAACAGAGAATGTTTACCAGAGTATCGCATATGCCGCTCCCGTTTGTAGGGGGACACGAAATAGCAGGGGAAATAGCTGCTGTGGGAGAGGGAGTAAAGGAAAAGGAATTCCCTGTTGGAAAGAAAGCTGTCGCCCGTCTGATCCGGGTATGCGGAAAATGTTATTTCTGCCGCAGAGGAGAGGAAAATCTCTGTGTGGAATTGAATGATTCGGGATGTATGGTTCAGCCAGTGGATGGTTCCAAAGCGATTCCGGGAACAGGCGGCTTATGTCAGTATTTGAATATTGAACCTTCTCAGGTATATTTTGTCCCGGATGAACTGGAAGATACACAGGCATGTTTTGCCGAACCGCTTGCCTGTGTTTTAAACAGCATTGAAAAAGGGAAAATCGATCTGGGCGACGACGTTGTAGTGATAGGCGGCGGAATCATGGGAATGCTTCATGTAATGTGTGCGAAGCTGAGCGGAGCAAGAGTAATTATGAGCGAGCCGGATGAAGCGAGAAGAAAGCTTGCTATGGAACTGGGATGCGATATAGCCTTCAGTCCTCTTGAGCAGGATCCGGTTGAATATGTAAAGCAGCTGACAGAAGGAAGAGGAGCAGAAGCAGTATTTAATACAACTCCGATTTCTGCAGTAGCAAAACAGGCAGTAGAGATGACAGCTCCTATGGGACGCGTAGTGATGTACAGTTCTCAGCATCCAGATAAGCCTTTTGAAATCAGTCCTAACTGGCTGCATAACAGCGAGGCAATTGTAACAGGTGCGGTGAGTCCGAGCGTACGTTCGTTCCAGAGATCGGTAAATCTTTTGTCGAAGAAACTGATAGATCCGTCTAAGCTGATGAGTGGAGTATATGAAATGGAGGATGCTCAGGCAGCGTTTGAGGCAGCGATTCGTCCGGATACATTCCGGTGCGTGATTAAACTCTGATGGAAGGATAGAGGGCTGTGAAAACAATAAAGACGTCTGTTTTGATTCCGACAGGACTTCATGCCGGACCGGCGAGACATTTTATTCAAGAAGCAAAAAAGTTTCCCTGTCTTGTCAAAATACGGTTTCGAGGAAGAGAGTTTGATGCTAAATCAATGATTGGAATCTTAGGGGCAGGAATTGCTTATGGAGATATGGTCGAGATAGTTTGTACAGGGGAACATGAAGAAGATGCGTGCAGTGCGCTGGCGGAATTTCTTTGCAGCACACATGGGGCATAGAAAACAGAACTGTCTGCAGAGTAAGAGGAGGAAAATATTATGTTAGTATCAATGATTGAAAGTATGAAAAAAGCCAGAGAAAATCATTACTGCGTTCCAGCTTTGGGAATTGCAAATGAACATAATCTGAGAGCTGTGCTGGAGGCAGCAGAAGAAAAACGTTCGCCGGTGATTCTTCTTGTTATGTACGGAAACAATCCGGATATTGAATATTTTGGAAGAATGATTTCAGATCTGGCATGGAAAGCAGCAGTTCCGGTGTCTATGGTACTGGATCATGGGGCAGAATACGAGCATGCAATAGCGGCGATACGGGGAGGATTTACAGATATTATGATTGACCGTTCTTCCTTGCCGTATCAGGAAAATGTAGCCCAGGTAAAAGAGCTTGTAAAGATTGCGCACGCAGTAGGCGTAGGCGTAGAGGCAGAGCTTGGACATGTAGGATTTCTGGGAGATTTAAGTCAGAATGTATTTACCGTTCCGGAGGAAGCTGTAAATTATGTTCAGGAAACACAAATTGACGCATTGGCAGTGGCTATTGGGACATCTCATGGCAAATATAAAGGAAAGCCCGAGCTTCAGTTTGATCTGTTGAAAGAGCTTCGGGAGAAGGTTCCTGTTCCGCTTGTTCTGCATGGAGGTTCTGGTACGGGAGACGATAATCTGAAAAAGGCATGCGAGATGGGAATTACAAAATTGAACGTAGCATATGAGCTTTATCATGAAGCTTTGGAAGAAATTCGTTCAGATGCATTTCAGAATGATCCGTGGGCAGAGTATGGCTTATATGCATATATGGCAAAGGGAATGAAGAGAGCTGCTATGCATACAATGGATATCTGTGGTTCCTCCGGAAGATGTTGAGAGAGGATGCGAGAAGCTGCGAGTAAAGCGAAGTAACAAATTTTATGTCATTTTACAAAAGGTAAGAGGGAGTCTGGAAGGATTCGGGATTTAAAATACCTGAATCCTCCCGGACTCTTTTTAGTAAGAGAAGAATTCTTTGTCTGACACGATCTCAATAAAATCTTAAGAATTCCCCGTGCCGGAACTTAAAAAAGCCTTGTTATAACTGATAATAGACAGTAGAATGGGAGTAAAGAGGTGAGAGGAATGACAAAAACAAAAAATACAATTCTGGTGTGCGACGATGACAGAGAAATCGTGGACGCTATTGAAATTTATCTTTCTCAGGAGGGATACCGGATACTGAAGGCATACGACGGAATTCAGGCTGTTGAGACGCTGCAGAAAGAAGATGTGCAGCTTCTTCTGATTGACATTATGATGCCCCGGCTTGACGGACTGAGGGCGACGCTGAAAATCAGGGAAAAAAGCAGTATTCCGATTATTATTCTGTCTGCAAAATCAGAGGACGCGGATAAGATTCTGGGACTGAATATCGGAGCAGACGATTATGTGACAAAGCCGTTTAATCCGCTGGAGCTGGTGGCAAGAGTCAAATCGCAGCTCCGCCGTTATACGAAGCTTGGAAATGCCGCAGGAGAAAGCCAGAAGGTCTATCAGACGGGAGGTCTGGTGATGAACGACGACCTGAAGGAGGTTACGGTAGACGGCGAGCTTGTGAAACTGACGCCTATTGAATATAATATCCTGCTTTTACTGGTGAAGAATCAGGGAAAAGTGTTTTCTATTAATCAGATTTACGAGAGCATCTGGAATGAGGACGCGATTGGAGCAGATAACACAGTGGCTGTTCACATCCGTCATATTCGCGAGAAAATAGAAATCAATGCCAAGGAGCCGCGCTATCTGAAGGTTGTATGGGGAATTGGCTATAAGGTGGAGAAGCTGTAAAGTATGAAACGATGGGAATATTCTAAGGCATGTAAGACAGCGGCATTTTTGCTGAATCAGATCTGCGCGGTAGTACTGGTGCTTTCCGTAGCTGTATGTACGGTATATGTGGGAAGCAGCGGAATGGGATTTCTGCGGCGTGATCAGGGATTTGAAAGTACGGAATATTATAAGAATGAAGTTACGGAGCAGATTTACCGCTGTATCCGCGCAGCCAGCCGGGAGAGCAAGTTTGAACAGAACGGCGTGTATGATGCGAAGCTTCTGGTAAATCTGAAGCAGTATGCGGAAAACAATACCATTTTCGGAGGAGATCCGGTGGAGGGAGGTCTGTATTACCGGCTTACCGATCTGCTGAACTGGTCTCTTGACGGTTTTGAGACCCACATACTGATGAAGATTACTTATGCAGACGGTTCCATAGGATATCTTGAAAAAAATTCGGATAATTATACGGAGCAGTCCATCTATCAGAGCGGAGCAGCTGTATCCTCTACGGTAACAGTGGGCTCGGAAAGCGGATATGCGGCGTCAGAGCCGGCTGCCGAGCTGGAGGAAAGCTGGCAGGATATCATAGACAACGCGTCGGAAAACGGAGAATGGAGCAGCCTTACAGAGGGCGGCGACACGCAGATGTCGGTCACCAATGTGGAGCAGATAGAAGCAGTAAACGAACGATATGCGCCGGTCGGATATGACAGTATCATTTCTTATGCGGAAAAAAACGGACTGTCCACAGAGGAGCTTCAGGAGGCGTACTATCATCTTCAGAATGTACTTCCTGTGATTTACAACGATTTTTATTCCTACAAGGAAAATCTGGAGTATTTCAGTCCGAGCATGACAAATATGCGTTATTTCCTGATTCCGAGGAGCGTTGAGGAGATTAACGAGAAAAACTTTGACGAGCTTATTTATACGAATATCAAGACGTTCGGCAATAAAAAGTTCAGCACGCAGGAGGAGCTTCTGAGTATCATCAGGGGATACGGTGATTACCTTGTTTATGACAGCTCTGATATGGAATTTGATGAAAACAATATGCCGGTTTCCTTAAGCGAGCTGAACAGCTATATAAAAGGCTATTCATTTTCTGTGGACGGCAATTATGTTCTGGCTATTGCGATCGATCCCAATTATCTGGCGAGCGATAATCTCCAGTGGTATAAAGAGAGATATGAGGCAGTTCAGCCGGTCAGCCGTCTGGCTGCATACGGTGTGTTTGTCGGGGCATTCCTGTATCTCCTGACAATGGTTTATATGACGATGTCGGCAGGAAGAAAGAACGAAGAGGAGCGCACAATTTATCTGAATCGTTTTGACAGGATTAAGACAGAGGCGGCGATTCTTCTTCTGGGTATACCGTCCGCGGCGGTTCTTGTCCTTGTAGCGATGATGTCAGTGCGTAATATGACAACGACCGAATTTATTCTGATGGGCGGAGGAGCGACCTTTGTTCTGAATTTTCTCTTTGTGACGGGGTATTTAAGTCTTGTCCGCAGAATGAAGAGTAAAACGCTGTGGAGCAACAGTTTGCTCAGCCGTCTGACGGAAGGGATAAGAAGGCTTTTAAGAAACTGGAAGGCGACGACAAAGACGGTGATTTCCTACGGAGGTCTCCTTTTTGGAAATGCAGTTTTGTTCTGTTTCGGAGGAATGGGAATTTTTCTCGCGATTGTACTTGACTGCCTCGCCGGAGTCTTTCTGATAAAACAGGCAGAGCAAAGGCAGAAGATTCTGGATGGAATCGCAGAATTCTCCGACGGCAATCTGAGCCGCAAAATTCCAACAGAACGGCTGACGGGTGAGAATCTGATTCTGGCGGAGGCGATTAATCAGATGGGCGGAGGACTTTCGGCTGCGGTAGAGAAAAGCATCAAGGACGAGCGATTGAAATCCGATTTGATTACGAACGTTTCGCACGATATCAAGACGCCTCTGACGTCGATTATTAACTATGTAGAGCTTTTAAAAAGAGAAGACATACAGAATGAGAGAGCCAAAAACTATATCGGGATTCTGGAAGACAAGGCGCTTCGCCTGAAGCATCTGACGGATGATCTGGTGGAGGCTTCAAGAATCAGCTCAGGGAATATCAAACTGGAATTTACGCGGATTAATTTCCAGGAGCTGATTCATCAGACGAACGGTGAGTTCAGCGAAAAGTTTGAGGAAAAAGGACTTCAGTTTGTGATAAATATGCCGGAGGAACCTGTGGTTATCGAGGCGGACGGGCGCAGGCTCTGGAGAATTATTGAGAACCTCTATAATAACGCGGCAAAATATGCGATGCCCAATACACGTGTTTATGTAGACCTTACTACGGTGGGACATATGGTTCGCTTCAGCATTAAGAATATTTCGGAGCAGCCTCTCAATATCGAGGCAGACGAGCTGACAGAGCGTTTTATCCGCGGAGACGTCGCAAGGAGTACGGAGGGCAGCGGTCTGGGGCTTTCCATCGCAAAGAATCTGACAGAGCTTCAGAAAGGAAGGTTTGATATTTATCTGGACGGAGATCTGTTTAAGGTAACAATCATTTTCCCGGAGGCTCCTGCACGGACTCAGACAGCAGAAGATAAAAACGAACCGGATCTGGCGTGACAGCGTACAGATGGTAACTATTCCGGGTGAAAAGGAAAAGAGCTTGCAATCTTTGCAGGCTCTCTTTATAATAAGCATAACACTGCGGGGACGCCGTTTTGGGCGCTTAGCCCGAATCGAGGATTTAGCCGCGTACGCGGCGGTGAGCAGCGTTAGCTGCGCAAATCCGAGATGCATGGCTGAACTGTTACGTAATTTAGGAGGAGAAAGATGGTTCAATTATTTGAAGGCGGAGCATATCTCCTGAACGGAACAGAACTGATTCCGGATACGAAGGATGCGCCGAGCGTGCTGGAGAGCCAGCTTGGGAAGGTTCCCTCTAAAGAGGAAGCCAGAAAGCAGACGATTGCCTATAGAATTCTGGAGGCGCATAATACATCCGGTGACATGGACAGGCTGGAGATTAAATTTGATAAGCTGACGTCGCATGATATTACGTTCGTAGGTATTATTCAGACGGCGAGAGCGTCGGGGCTGGAGAGATTTCCGATTCCCTATGTGCTGACAAACTGTCATAACAGTCTGTGCGCCGTAGGCGGTACGATAAATGAAGATGATCATATGTTTGGTCTGACCTGTGCGAAAAAATACGGCGGCGTATATGTTCCACCGCATCAGGCAGTCATTCATCAGTATGCCAGAGAGATGCTGGCAGAAGGCGGCAAGATGATACTCGGCTCAGACAGCCATACGCGTTACGGAGCGCTGGGAACTATGGCTATGGGAGAGGGCGGACCGGAGCTGGTAAAGCAGCTTCTGGATAAGACTTATGACATTCCGATGCCGGGAATCGTCGGCGTCTACCTGACGGGAGAGCCGCAGAAAGGCGTAGGTCCGCAGGACGTTGCTCTGGCGATTATCGGAGCTGTATTTGAGAAGGGCTATGTAAATAATAAGGTGATGGAATTTGTCGGCGACGGAGTAGAAAATCTGAGCGCAGACTTCCGTATCGGCATCGACGTTATGACGACGGAGACGACCTGTCTCTCCTCGATCTGGAAGACGGACGATACCATAAAGGAATTTTATGAAATTCACGGAAGAGAAGCGGCGTACCGCGAGCTGAATCCGGGCTCTGTCGCTTACTATGACGGCATGATCTATGTGGATCTCAGCTCTGTGAAGCCGATGATTGCGATGCCCTTCCATCCGAGCAATACCTATACAATAGAAGAACTGAAGGCAAATCTGGGAGATATTCTCCGGGATGTGGAGAAGAAGGCTCTCGTAAGCCTTGGCGGAAACGTAGAATACCATTTGACAGACAAGATACGCGATGGAAAGCTTTATGTAGATCAGGGAATTATCGCGGGCTGTGCCGGAGGCGGATTTGAAAATATCTGCGCGGCAGCCGATATCCTGAAAGGAGCAAGCATTGGTTCCGATGCGTTTACACTGAGCGTATATCCTGCAAGTATGCCGATTTATATGGAGCTTGTAAAGAACGGAGCGGCAGCGGCCCTGATGCGGACAGGGGCTGTAATGAAGACGGCATTCTGCGGTCCCTGCTTTGGCGCAGGCGATACGCCGTCGAATAATGGATTCAGTATTCGTCATTCTACCAGAAACTTCCCGAACCGCGAAGGTTCCAAGCTTCAGAGCGGACAGATTGCGTCGGTAGCTCTTATGGATGCCCGTTCTATTGCGGCTACAGCGGCAAATCAGGGATATCTGACAGCGGCGACAGAGCTTGATACAGAGTACACAAATCCGCGGTACTTCTTTGACAGCAAGATTTATGAAAATCGTGTCTTTGACAGCAAGGGTACGCCTGATCCGTCCGTTGAGATTCAGTTTGGACCGAATATAAAGGACTGGCCGCAGATGCCAGCTTTGCCGGAGCATCTGATTCTGAAGGTTGTATCGGAGATTCACGATCCGGTAACAACCACAGACGAGCTGATTCCTTCGGGAGAGACTTCGTCCTACCGCTCCAATCCGCTCGGTCTGGCAGAATTTACGCTGTCGCGTAAAGATCCGTCCTATGTGGGACTTGCAAAGGAAATTCAGAAAGCCCAGAAGGCGATAGAGGCAGGAGACGATCCCGCAGAAGCAGTTCCGGAGCTTCGGAAGCTGGAAGAACAGCTTGCATCATGGTATCCGGAAGCAAACAGAGAGAATATCGGAGTCGGAAGCACGATCTTTGCGGTGAAGCCGGGAGACGGTTCAGCGAGAGAGCAGGCGGCGTCCTGCCAGAAGGTGCTTGGCGGCTGGGCGAACATCGCTCATTCCTATGCGACAAAGCGCTACCGTTCCAACCTGATCAACTGGGGAATGCTTCCCTTCCTGATTGACGAGGGGGCGCTTCCGTTTGAAAAAGGAGATTTCCTCTTTGTGCCGGAGATAAGAAAGGCTGTGGAAGAAAAACAGAGTGAGATTTCCGTTTATATAAACGGAGAGAAGGAGCGCAAGGTGATGCTCCGTCTGGGCGCCCTGACAGATGATGAAAGAGAGATCATCCTGAAAGGCTGTCTGATTAATTATTATAGAGGATAAAGCAAAAACAAAAAGACGAAAAAAGCGTCTTGCAAAAGAGAGATCTTCTCTGATGCAAGGCGCTTTTTATATGGGACGCAAATTAAATTATTTTCCTGATTTACCTTTCTTCATACGGTATCCGATCTGGGTCAGATGAATAATTTCTCATTTCAGGAAAACAAGCCGTTTATCAAAATCGACAGTTAGTTCGCCGCAGGAAAAAGGACGTTTGCAAAGCTCCTCAGCTGTTTCCAGACGATTAATGTGACGAAGAGCGGTGCGGATATGTGCAAGAAGCCCGGCCGTTCCGAAAGTCTTTGTGATGTAATCGTCAGCGCCGGCATCCAGAGCCGTGACTTTTTCCTGCTCCTGTGTTCTGGCAGAGATAACAAGAACAGGGAGGCTGGAACAGACACGGACCTGACGTATTACTTCGATTCCGTCAGTGTCGGGCAGACCCAGATCAAGAAGTATCAGGTCGCAGCTGCCGCTGTTTACAGAAGTCAGCCCTTCTGCAGCGGTAGAGGCGGTGATAACCTTATAGCCCTGTGGCTTCAGGGAAGCTCGTATGAAATTACAGATGTTTTCTTCAGTCTCGATAATCAGTACAGAAAGCTTACTCATATTACGTCTCCTTTAAAAGTAAATCATGGATGCATGGGAAGCGTAAAGGAAAATATTGCGCCTGAACCGTGATTTTTAGCAGAAATACTGCCTTGATGCGAGGTAACAATCGTCTTGCAGATAGAAAGACCGATGCCTATTCCTTTGAAGGAATCGCTGTTTTCATTTCCGGTGTAGGAATCGCTGCCACCAAAGATGGAATTCAGACGTTCCGAATCAAGAGCTTTCCCGTAGTCGATTACATCGAACTGCATAGAAGAACCTTTCTTCCAGACTGCCAGCTCCACTGGCTTTGCAGAGCCGGAATGAAAATAAAAAACGAAGCATAAAAAACGACAAATACTTCACTGCGAAGTTAAAAAACGAAAGGATTTGTGCATATTTCATAAAAATATGCGAAAGACAGGAGATAAAAAATCAATAAAGCGAATCTAAAGATAGAAATAAAGGGGTAAACTTTACTCCATTTGGAGCGCAGAGTAGAATGAGATCACAAAAAAAGAATGAGAGGTTGGCGGAAGAGATGCATGGAATAAACGAGGTTTTAGAGGAGCTGTGTAAAACAGTAAAAAGAGTTTCGTATGAAGAGGAGGTGGCAATTGCATCAGCAATTCAAAAAACGAAAAGGGTATTTGTAGCTGGTTCAGGAAGAAGCGGTTTGATCGCAAGCTGCTTTGCCATGCGCCTTATGCAAAGTGGAATTACAGCATACAGAGTAGGAGAATGTACGACACCGGCTATTGAAGCGGATGATCTTCTGATTATTACCAGTGGTTCGGGTGAAACAGGGGCATTGGTCAAAAATGCGGAAACGGCAAGGCAAGTTGGATCAAAGATTGCGCTCATTACGATTTATCCAGAGTCTACAATAGGAAAAATGTCGGATGTAATTTTGCAGATAGCGGCATTTAGCAAATTTGACAAAGAGGAAAATTCACGCTCTGTCCAGCCTATGGGAAGTCTGTTTGAGCAAAGTCTTATGATTTGCTTGGATTACATTATGATGATACTAATGGAACAACTCGGACTCTCGGGAGAAAGTATGTTTCAGAGGCATGCCAATCTGGAATAAGCGAAAAAAAGAAACAAATGTAAAAATGAAGCGAATAGAGAGATAAAATAATTCATATTGAAGCGTAAAAAATGAAGAATTCTATGTTTTTCACAATATTCTACATAAAATGTTGTGAAAAACAGGATACAACTAGACAA
>CAUWNO010000050.1:0-14125 GCA_963559965.1 uncultured Lachnospiraceae bacterium
TATATAGTTTCTCTCCCCGACGCTCCTACCTTCAAACACGAAAATCCTGCCTGCGCCTCCTGCTTCCGCGCTTTGCATCGCATGGAATTTATGCCTGAACGTAAAGTATGCGCCGGATATGTGGTCAACGACCAAACCCTGCGCACATATTTAGTGTAACATATCTGTAAAATTTGTCAACCGTTATTTGGTTATTTTCACGAAAAAGGAACTACTGTTTCATCGTCTGATTTAACGATTTGACAGCAGTCCCCTTTATTTTCACAAAATCTTATTGCGTTTTTATGAATTCTTCCGTATTATTCGCCCTGCTCCAGTGCAAGTGTTCTTGTGGTCAGGTCGCATACCTCTGCCGGTCCGTAATACTGAATTGCACCCGGGAATGTATAACAGGTCTCAACAGCCCACTCGTCTCTGTGAGCCTCAAAATACTTGAACGGCTTTCCATTAAGCTCAACGAGAGCTTTCTTGATAACCGGCTTGTCTTCACCGTGTCTTCTCTCGATGTTCATCATCTTGGTGATCGGCATACCGCCTGCTACCCACTCATCAGCCGGCTTGGACAGGTTGGAAACCTTGGACAGGTATCCGTTGTAGCCGTACTGGATCAGCATAAATGCGTTGTATCCAAGAGAATAGCAGTAGTCAGCGTCGAAGTTGGACGGGAATGCACATCTTCCTTCGTATCCGAAGAAGTGTGTCTGTACAGAATACTTTCCTGTGTAAGTTCCTGCTGCCTTTCTTGCTTTCAGCTTATCGCCTACCAGAGCGGCAAACAGCTTCTCAGACTCAATCAGAGATACCTGTACATTTCCGTGCGGATCTCTCTCAAGGAAGAGCTGCTGCTGAATTGCCTGAGGAAGAATTGCGAATACTTCCATAGCTTCCTTAGAAAGTCCTTTTTCAATGAACGCATACTTCTCTGCCCAGCTCGGAAGCTCGTTGAATGCCTCAGCCTTGCTGCCTGCAAGAAGCTCGTTGATCTCGCCGATCAGAGCGGAGAACTCCGGTACAAACTCTACAACGCCCTCGGGAATAACAACTACACCGAAGTTATTTCCGGCTGCAGCTCTCTTCTCTACTGCGTCTGCAATATAATCTGCAATCTCAGACAAGGACTGCTTCTTTTCCTTTACTTCCTCAGAGATGAGGCAGATGTTCGGCTGGCACTCCAGAGCGCACTCCAGTGCAACGTGAGAAGCGGAACGTCCCATTACCTTAACAAAATGCCAGTACTTCTTTGCAGAATTACAGTCTCTCTCAATATTTCCAATCAGCTCGCTGTATGTCTTTGTCGCTGTATCGAAACCAAAGGAAATCTCGATATCCTCGTTCTTCAGGTCGCCGTCAATCGTCTTCGGGCATCCGATTACCTGTACTCCTGTGTTGTGAGCAGCCATGTACTCGGCAAGTACGCAGGCATTCGTATTGGAGTCGTCTCCTCCGATGATAACGATAGCTGTGATTCCGTGCTTCTTGCAGACTTCGGTTGCAATCGCAAACTGCTCTTCTGTCTCAAGCTTTGTTCTTCCGGAACCGATGATATCAAATCCGCCTGTATTTCTGTACTGATCGATGTACTCGTCGTCAAAAATGATAAAGTTGTCTTCAATCAGACCGCTGGGACCGCCCTTGAATCCAATCAGAACGTTCTCCTTATCTGTTGCCTTCAACGCGTCATAGAGACCGCATACTACGTTGTGTCCGCCCGGAGCCTGTCCGCCGGAAAGGATAACGCCTACTACCTGCTTTTTCGCAGCGGAAGTATTCTGTCCCTTCTCAAAAGTAATCTCCGGCTTTCCGTAAGTATTCGGAAACAGCGCTTTGATCTTCTCCTGATCTGCTGCGCTTGCTGTAGCCTCTCCTTCTTTTACTGCAATCTCGGTAATGCCGTTTCTAAGCATCGCCGGAAGCTTCGGAACATACTCATATCTTGCTTTCTGAAGTGGTGAAAGATTCATATTACTACTCCTTTGTCATGAATTTATTTTTTTGCAGAACTTCAGGCTGGTTTTCAGCCTGAAATCCTGCTTTTTCCCTCTATTAAACTAACACTATTTTCCGGTTTCGTCAACCTTTAGCCCATTTCCCGGCTCTTCTGTCAAAATGCGAACTTATCTGCAAAATAAGCGTCCAGATCCTCGATTTTCACGCGAACCTGCTCCATCGTATCGCGGTCGCGGACCGTCACAGCCCCATCTGTCTCAGACTCAAAATCATAAGTCACGCAGAACGGTGTTCCAATCTCATCCTGACGGCGGTAACGCTTTCCGATATTTCCTCTGTCGTCAAACTCACAGTTATACTTTTTGGAAAGCTGCGCATAAATCTTCTCTGCGCCCTCGTTGAGCTTCTTGGACAGCGGAAGCACGCCGATTTTTACAGGCGCCAGCGCCGGATGGAAATGAAGCACGGTACGGACGTCTCCGCCCTCCAGCTCCTCCTCGTCGTAAGCTGCGCACAGGAAAGCAAGAACAACACGATCTGCTCCCAGAGACGGCTCGATAACGTAGGGAACATATTTTTCCTTCGCCTCGTCATCGAAATACGACATATCCTGTCCAGATACGTTCTGATGCTGTGTCAGGTCATAATCGGTACGATCTGCGATGCCCCAAAGCTCGCCCCAACCGAACGGGAACAGGAACTCGAGGTCTGTCGTCGCCTTGCTGTAGAAGCAAAGCTCTTCCGGAGAATGGTCTCTTGCACGCATCTCTTCATCTTTCATTCCAAGAGCTTTCAGCCAGTCGATGCAGTACTGCTTCCAGTATGCAAACCACTCCAGATCTGTACCCGGCTTGCAGAAGAACTCAAGCTCCATCTGCTCAAACTCTCTTGTACGGAAAGTAAAGTTGCCCGGCGTAATCTCATTACGGAAGGACTTTCCTACCTGAGCGATTCCAAACGGGATTTTCTTTCTGGATGTTCTCTGCACGTTCTTAAAGTTTACGAAGATACCCTGAGCAGTCTCGGGACGCAGATATACGGTGTTCTTCGCATCCTCTGTAACACCCTGGAAGGTCTTGAACATCAGATTGAACTGACGGATATCTGTAAAGTCATGCTTTCCACAGGACGGACAGGGAATCTGATGCTCCTCGATAAAGGACTTCATCTCCTCCTGAGACCATGCGTCTACAGAGCCCTCAATCTCAATTCCCTTCTCTTCCATATAATCTTCAATCAGCTTATCGGCACGGAAACGTTCCTTACAGCTCTTGCAGTCCATCAGAGGATCGGAGAAACCGCCCAGATGTCCGGATGCAACCCAGGTCTGCGGATTCATCAGAATCGCACAGTCCACTCCCACGTTATAGGGATTCTCCTGCACAAATTTCTGCCACCATGCGCGCTTCACATTGTTTTTAAGCTCCACGCCCAGATTTCCGTAATCCCAGGTATTGGCAAGTCCGCCGTAAATCTCAGATCCGGGATACACGAAGCCTCTCGCCTTTGCCAGAGCTACAATTTTTTCCATCGTCTTTTCCATTTCATTTCTCCTTACTGATAAATAATATACGCTGTTGTTTCTTCCTTTACCGTCGCAAGCTTTTTCCCTTCTATCGAAACAGACTCGCTTGCATAAAGAATCTCTCCCGGAACCTCCGCATTTACCGCTTCGTCAAGAATCATGACATGATACTGCGCCCATGCGGCGGTGTCAAAGAGGTCTTTCCCGTCTCCGTCATAAAATATTCCTTCCAGAGAATATCCTTCCTTCAGAGCGTCCTCCACTGTTCCCACAAAAAAGGTCCTTCCAGAATAGTCTGCATAATATTCGTACCCGTCAAAAGCAAGCTGCAGTACGGCTCTGCCGTCCTTCACACGGAACTTTTTCATCCGGATATGGTCCGAGGCAAAATTCTGATTGTACTCCGCCAGCTCCGCCTCTATCTCGCCCTTCAGTTCTTCTGAATCATAGAAGTCCTTTTCAAAATCCTCCGCTATCGTGCAGGTGATCTTTCCCTTTTTATCTGCGGCAATCGTACTTGTGTCCGGAACAGAAGCCGAACATGCCGTAAGAAGAAAAACCATGCACACAAGAAGACAGGCGCTTATCCTTTTTCTCATCGCTATTTCCTCCGCTTTTTCGTTCGTCGGCAGAAAGATGTGTCTCTTTGCCAGCTTAGAATATCTTATATAGTATAGCGTCTTTTGGATATTTTTTCAACTGCTTTCGTTTCCTAAATCAGGCTGAATGGCAACAGTTCCGCCCGCGCCATTCGTAAAACTGTATGACTGAACTGTTTCGCTAAACGCACGCCTCCAGAATCTCCAGCGATTTGAAATGTCCTTCCATATAAAGCTCTCTGTATCTGTGCAGAACAAAACGAAGCTCTCCTAACACCTCCTCCGATACCGTAAAGGTGTAGAGCTTCTCCACGGGAGACGCGCAGATATACCGAAGCGTATAGCGCGTAGATTCGCAGACGTCCAGTTCTTCAAAGGTCACCGGACATTCTCCGTTTACAACGAGCGTCTTCAGTTCAAATATGTAGCGGATCAATTCGTCCGGAATACTTGCATTTCCCAGGGCGCGCAAAGACTGGTACAAAAGCTTCAGCATCGGAAGCTCGTCGTTTGCCTCCCGTGTATAATATTCTGTCAGCTCGCAGAAGTAGAAACCGTAGCAGGCTCCTGAAAAATCTGCGCTCAGCTCGTGAAAATAATTACGCACCTTCGCCTGCATCAGATTATAGGAGCTTCTGCCCTCATACACGCTGAACTCTCCGAAAACGAAGGAATTACAGACTGCCAGAAGCGGACTGTTCTGCCTTCTCGCACCTCTGGCAAAGACCGTAATTTTTCCCCGTTCCTTCGTCAGAACAATCATTCTCTTGTCATAATCACCATACGGATAAGCCGCCAGTACGATACCCGTCACTGTGATCATCTGTCCCATGTCTTTCCTCTTCTCCGGCTGACGCGCGGACTGCCGGTTCCTTTCTCCAGTCGATTCCTTTATAGGTGAGATAGTCCTCCACCGCGCCTGTCAGCTCAAACTTCTCCCATATCGCGCGTCTTTCCTCTGTTCTCTCTCTGCTCATCTGTCTTTCGCCCTTCCCTTCCTCAGCTCTGCTTTGCTCTCAGAACTCTTCTCAATTAGAATCTCCGGAAAGGGATTTTCTTATCCTGCGAAAAACTGCCAGCCTCCCGCCCCTTGACAAAAGGCTACAGATCGAACTCCTTCTTGTCGTATCCAAAATTTTTGATAAGATAGTCGCTGTCGCGCCAGTCTTTTTTTACTTTCACCCAAAGCTGGAGGTTCACTTTCATTTCCAGCATCTGCTCCATCTCGTAGCGCGCCGCGCTTCCTATCTTTTTCAGCATCACGCCCTGTTTTCCGATGATGATTCCCTTATGAGAATCTCTCTCGCAGATAATCGTGGCGTCGATATCCATAACCTGACCGCCTTTTCTCTCCTTCATCCGGTCTATCGACACAGCGATTCCATGAGGGATCTCTTCGTTCAGGCTGTGGAGGGCTTTTTCCCGTATCAGCTCCGCCACGATCTGACGCATGGGCTGATCCGTTACCGTATCTTCATCGTAAAACTGCGGACCGTAAGGCAGATATTTAAAAATCTGTTCAATCAGAATGTCCGTGTTGTCTCCGTTTCGGGCTGACACCGGTACAATTTCCTCAAAATCATACAGCTTTCTGTAAGCGTCGATAAAGCCCAGAATCTCTTCCTTCTTTACCATATCAATCTTATTGATCACAAGAATCACCGGCGTGTTGGCCTTTTCAAGCTGTTCTGCAATATGACGCTCTCCTGCTCCGATAAAATCTGTCGGTTCCACAAGCCAGAGAATCACATCCACCTCACGGAGCGTACGCTCCGCTACATTCACCATATATTCTCCCAGCTTGTTCTTTGCCTTGTGGATACCCGGCGTGTCCAGAAATACGATCTGACCCTGATCGCAGGTATAAACTGTCTGAATCCTGTTTCTCGTCGTCTGCGGCTTATTGGAGGTAATCGCAATCTTCTGTCCAATCAGACGGTTCATCAGCGTAGATTTTCCCACATTCGGTCTGCCTATCAGTGTGGCAAAACCTGTCTTTAAATTATTTTCCATACTTATCCTTTCGTTTTTCTCCGGCATTCCCATGCCGGAGAATATAAGATCTTCTGTCAGTGGAAAAGGCTTTCCAGCTTATCAAACAGCTCCTTCTGCTCCTCCAGCTTTTCCTCATTTCCAATAACGCAGAGGTGATTCTGAGAAAGCATTTCCTTAAGGTAGGGAGCCAGCGCGCGAATATCCTTCTCCGTGCAGGAAAGAACCTCATCCCTCTCTTTCTGCACATCTTCTTCTGTAAGACCTGTCATCCATGCACCCATGGAACGCGAGCCCTTCGCATTCGGATTCAGAGGCGTATCCATAGAGCTGATCGTTCCGATAATATACTTTGTCATATCTCTTTCCGAAGCTTCAAAATGCTCGGTATAGGAAACGCTGTCCTCGAAAATCTGATTCGTCTTTTCCAGATTCGGATCGCGATAGGAAACCATATAGGCGCTTCCCGTGCGTCCGTAATTGTTCATACAACCGTATGCGCCGCCTTTTACGCGCACATTATTCCAGAGATAATCATAGCTCATAATCGTGCGGAGCACCCGGAGCGCTCCTGTGTAGGGCAGACCTGCCTTTCCGAAATCTCCGGCTCTGGCAACGTACTGAATCTGCGCCGACGTCTTAAGTCCCTCGTTTTCGTTATCCGGACAAATACACCACACTCTTGGCTTCTCCGCCGTATCCGGATAAAGCTCTTTTACAAGCTCCTCCACCTCTGTCTTAAGACCTTCGAGACTCTTCTTCTCGCCTGTGTAGCTTACAATCAGGTTCTCCGGTCTGAAAAGGAAGCGTGTCAGTTCTTTCAGCTTCTGCGCTGTCTCTTCCTTCCGGCTGTCAAAGTTCTCATACAGTTTTTCTATAAAACGGTAGAACTCTACGCCGCCCGTTGCGTCAGAAAAACATGCGCTCTGCGAGAAATAGGACATGGCACGCAGAGCAGCCATGGAATGACCCGCTGTCTGAAATGCCATCTGAAGCCTTGACTTCACTTCCGCCGTCAGCTCTGCAAGACGCTTTCCGTCTCCGAAGTTGGAGGTCATCATCATTTCCCTCATCATGGAAAATGCAGTTCCCATCTCTTCATAAAGAGCCTTGCTGCGCACCTCAAATACCGCTTCAAAAGTACCTTTCTCCTCTTCCCGTACACGGTCGAAACTTCCTACGCTGCAGGAAATACCACCTGTATGAAGATTCAGTTCCGCAGAAAATTCTCCGTAGCTGTAATGCTCCGTATCTACTTTTCCGAGAACAGATTTCAAAAGTCCCAGATAGGGAATCAGCTCTGACGGAATTCCTCCCGCCTTGAAAATAAGAGTTACATAACCGATCCCATTTGTAAAGAGATCATGATGAACAAGCTTCACTCCGCCTGCGAAACTCTCTTCATTCTGGAACGAAGCCGCCTTTTTCTCAATATCGCCTCGCTCCAGGAGCGGAATCTTTGCCAGTTCCTCCTGTGAAGACGGCTCGCTCTGATATTCCTTCAGATGCTCCGTAAACGCGATAATCTCTCTGAGTTCCTCTTCACTGAGGCTCTCCTTGTATGCAGCGAGCTTCTTTCTGAGCGCCTCATCCTGCTCTGCTGTAAGTCCTCTCTTCGGACGGATGATGACAATGGAGCCATGCGGATTCTTCAACAGGTATTTCTCAATCAGACCTTCAAAATAACCCTCTCCCGCCTGTTCCTTCAGGAAAGCAAAAGTATCCAGAGCTTCCAGATGAAGGAATACGGAATCGTCCCTGTAAAGCCAGCTGTCAAATGCCTGAAGACCGTACATCAGTCCTGCCGGATAGCTTCCGAAATCAGCCTCCCGGTAACGGAACTCAAAATAATTGATTCCGGCGCGAAGAGCCTTCTCGTCAAGTCCTTCTTTCACGAGACGCGTAAGCTCCTCTTCTATCGTCTGTACAAACGCTTCCTTCTGCGACTCGTTTGCATTCTTTGCAATCACAGAAAAAATCGGCTGCTTTACTCCATTATCATAGGAACTCATAATATCCTGCCCGATTCCTGCGTCGAGAAGCGCCTGCTTAAGCGGCGCGCCCGGCATGGTAAGAAGAACATATTCCAGCACCTGCATACCCAGGTAAAGCTTCTCATCCATCGTATCGCCTACCGATTTATTATATGAAAGATAGGTATTATCTTCCAGGCTTTCCTCGGCAGACACAGAGTATTCCTTTACCACCTCTGCCGTCTTCTCAAAGGGCGCCTGCGTACGCACCTCAGAATCAATTGCAAGATAATCAAAGCTGCCCAGATATTCCTTATCCAGCCATTCAAGCTTTTCTGCCATATCGCAGTCTCCGTAAAGGAAAATGTAACTGTTGGAAGGATGGTAGTAACGGCTGTGAAAATCAAGAAATTCCTGATAGCTAAGCTCCGGAATCGCCTCCGGATCGCCTCCGGACTCATTTGCGTAAGTAGTATCCGGATAGAGAGAGCTTAAAATCTCTCTTTCAAGAACGCCCTCCGGAGAAGAAAACGCGCCTTTCATTTCATTATACACGACTCCGTTCAGCGTCAGTTCTCCGTCCTCCGACTCCAGCTCGTAATGCCAGCCCTCCTGACGGAAGATCTCTTCCCTTTCATAAATATTCGGATAGAAAACAGCGTCCATGTACACATGGATCAGATTCTGAAAATCCTTGTCGTTGCAGCTTGCCACCGGATACACGGTCTTATCCGGATAAGTCATCGCATTTAAAAAGGTATTTAACGACCCCTTCGCCAGCTCCACAAACGGGTCCTTTACAGGAAACTCCCTGGAACCGCAGAGAACGGAATGTTCCAGAATATGCGGCACTCCCGTATCATTCGGCGCCGGAGTCCTGAAACCGATATAAAAAACCTTGTTCGGATCGTCATTGGAAAGAAGGCAGACCTTCGCTCCCGTCTTTCTGTGCTTCAGATAATAACCTGTGGAATTCAGTTCTCCAATCTCACGTTTTTCTATCAGTTCGTATGCTTTTAATTCTTCTACTGTCATAATGATCTCCTGCTCTTCAAATTTGCCTTTCTTCGGCATCTGTCATGTAGTATACCACCTTTTCGACAGATTTAAAAGACAGAACGCACAGATATAAAAAGGGCTTTGCAGCGCCCTTTCCGACGCCGCAAAGCCCTCTTCTGAAGTCTTATCTTTACAGGTTCTCCTGGAAGAATTTCTGGATAGCCTCAAAAGCTGTATCCTCGTCCTCTCCGTCTACTGTAACAGTTACTTCTACGCCCTGCTTTACACCCATAGACATAACAGCCATAATTCTCTTTGCATCTGCCTTCTTAGCGCCGCTGTCAAGAGTAATTGCGCTCTTATACTTAGCAGCTTCCTTTACGAGAAGTCCTGCCGGTCTTGCGTGAAGTCCCAGCTCATCCTGTACTACATACTTAAATTCTTTCATGTCAGTTATCTCCTTTATTTGATAATGTCTTTATAGCTGTAAACCGGATCTCTCCGGTATACTATCGTATATTCCCGGAATCTGTGCTTCCTACTCTGTCTCGCGGATCTTCTTACGCAGCTCCAGAGTAAACACCGGAGATACGGACAGCTCGTCGATACCCATCTGGATAAAGCGGCGTGTCAGCTCCATATCTGCTCCCAGCTCTCCGCAGATTCCGCACCATGCGCCGTGGTCATGCGCGCACTCGATCGTTCTCTGGATCATACGAAGCACAGCCTCGTGATGGGGATCGTAAATATCGTCGAGAGACTGGTTCTGACGGTCGATAGCCAGCGTATACTGTGTCAGGTCATTTGTTCCGATACTGAAGAAGTCAACTTCCGGAGCCAGCATATCTGCAATCATAACTGCAGCCGGAGTCTCGATCATAATACCAAGCTCTACGTCGCCGAAAGGAATATCAGCCTGACGAAGTTCTTCCTTTACTTCCTCAACGATAGCCTTCACTCTCTTCACCTCGTCCACCGAAATAATCATCGGGAACATGATGGAAGCCGTACCGTAAGCGCTCGCACGGAAGATAGCGCGAAGCTGCGTCTTGAACATATCTACTCTGTGCAGACAGATACGAATAGCGCGGAATCCCATCGCCGGATTCTCTTCCTTCGGAATATCGAAGTAATCCGCCTGCTTGTCCGCTCCGATGTCCAGCGTACGGATAATCACCTTCTTGCCGTTCATCTTGGAAATTACATTCTTATATACCTGGAACTGCTCATCCTCTGTCGGATAATCATCACGGCCAAGATAGAGGAACTCGCTTCGGAACAGACCGATTCCTTCTGAATCGTTCTCAAGTACGGAGTCCACATCCTCTTCGCTTCCGATATTCGCGTAGAGATGTACATGCTTTCCGCTCTTTGTCACAGTCGGAAGACCCTTCAGGCTCTGAAGCAGAAGCTTTCTCTCTTCCTCACGCTTCTTCTTTTCCTGCATAACAGCCATCGTAACCTCGTCCGGCTCGATATAAATCTTGCCTGTGAAGCCGTCTACGATACCCATCTTTCCGCTCAGAGACGGATCCAAATCCACATCTGCCGTTACAAGACAGGGAATGTTCATCATACGGGCAAGAATCGCCGTATGAGAGTTCGCCGAACCCTTCTGTGTAACAAGGGCAAGAATCTTGTCCTTCTCAAACTGAACCGTCTCGCTGGGAGCCAGATCCTCAGCCATGATAATCACCGGCTCAGGCATAGCTTCTGCGCTTACCTGCGTTCCGCTTAAAATCTCAACCAGACGGCGGGAAATATCATTGATATCAGCCGCACGTCCGCGCATATAATCGTCATCCATGCTCAGGAAGATAGCCGCGCACTGCTCTCCTGTTACAAATACGGCATACTCTGCGTTTACCTTATCCTGCTCGATCATACCGGTAACGCCTTCCACAAAGTCCAAATCCTCAAGAAGCATCTGATGCGCTTCAAAAATCTCTGCCTCTGCCTCTCCCACGTCGCGCAGAGTCTTCTCCTTCAGAAGCTTCAGCTGCTCGCCTGCCTTTTCCTTAGCCGCCATATAACGTGCAATCTCTGCCTCTGTATCTTCAATCGTTTTCTTTTCAACTACCTGCTTTGCCTTCTTATAAACAAACAGCTTACCAATCGCAACTCCGGCAAATACGCTTTTTCCCTGACGAGTCTCCATAACAAAATCCTCCTACTTCTTCATCGCACGAAAAATGCCAGACTCTGCAATCTAAAATACTGGATATCTAACTCCCATATCTTATCTCACAAAATCTGGTCATTCCAAAGAGCATCTCTCCTGTATATCATGCTTTATCTAGTAACCAATATACCATTTCAGGGGATAAAAGTCAATGGCTTTTCTCACGCACAGAAGGCAGCATACCTGCCTGTACCAGAGCCGTCCTGACGCTTCCTCCAAGCAAAAGTGCAGCTCCCATTTTCAAAAGATCGCCCGGTATAAACGGCAGAACGCCCGCCCAGAGAGCCTGATAAAAGCTCATGCCTGCCGACCACGCCAACCACAGTGTGCCAAAAACGTAAAGGATCAGCGTTCCAAGCAGCATTCCTGCCAGGCTGTACCATCCGCTTTTCCAGCCCTTTCCTCCCTTTCCGGCAAAGGCTCCCGCTGTCATCGCCAGAAACAGATAGCCCGTCAGATACCCGCCTGTCGGACCGAAAAGCTTTGCCGCTCCTCCCGCATATCCGGAAAAGACAGGAAGTCCCGCAAGTCCCAGAAGAAGATAAAGCGCGCAGCTTACGGTTCCCAGACGCCCTCCGAGTATGACAGCCGCCAGATAGACCGCCAGCGTCCCCAGAGATATGGGAACCGGACTAAATGGCAGCGGCAGGGAGATCGGTCCCAGAATACAGAGCACAGCTGCCATCAGCCCCGTCATCGCAAGCTGCGCCGCCGTCCATCTCCTTTCCTCTTTTTTATCTTCCAATGTTTCCTCCAAACCTTTCATAAACCTGTTTTCTCCTTGTTTATCCTTGTTTTATTCTTTTTCTATCCGTCTCATTATCCAGATCGGATTTCCTGTTACAAGTATACAAAAGGCGGCTTTGATTGTCAACCAATTATTTTTATAGGTTTACATTTTACATAACTATTCAACCATGCGGCTGAGTAGTTCCCATTTTGCCCGGAAACTTCGTTTCCTCTGCCAGCTTTTCCAGCCTCTTTGCTTCCTCCGCCCAGCCTTCTCTCATCTCTTTTCTGAGCTTCTCATACTCCTCATCTTTCAGAAGCCCTCTCTTTTTCTTTATTCTTCTGCGCATCCCGTCACCGCCTGTCATCTTACATTGTCACTTTCTGTCTGCATTTTAGCACATATACAACGTAATATCTATGTTTTTCATCGTCTTATAAATCTTTCTGTGTGACTATGGGTATATTAAAATAAGAATGTTCCAGGTCACTGAGGGTATCGTTATGTATGAGGAAAACTTTTGTATCAAGAGAATAAAAGAGCTGATGAAACAAAACGGATGGAATTCCTACCGCCTGTCCTGTAAGTCAGGCGTGTCTTTGTCTACTCTGACCTCCATGTTTCAGAAAAACACAGACCCGCGCGTACAGACAATAGAAAAAATATGCAGAGCCTGCAATATTTCAATGGCGCAGTTTTTTGAGCGCTCCTCTTCTGATCTGACAGAGGAACAGAAAAGCCTTCTTTCTGTATTTGATTCCCTTCCCCCTGAAAAGAAGCGTATGGCAGATTCCTTCCTGCGTTTTCTTTCTAGTGAAGAGTAAAAAAGTCCGTGAACTGCAGGGAACCCTCTTAAAGATATATTTTTAAGAGAGTTCCCTGTCTTTTTTTGTTTCCTTTTTATCTGTTTTGTGCTATATTATCTTAAGAAACATGCGCGCTGTTATGTACAAGGGGGTTGCCCCTTTTTTTCATGGCGCTGACAATACGGGGGATTTTTATGAACAGACATGCCTATCTGATTATGGCGCATGATCATTTTGATTTTCTGGAAGAGCTGCTACTCTCCCTTGATGATAAGCGAAACGACATCTATCTCCATATCGATCTGAAAGCCGGAGATTTTGACGAAAAACGATTTTCTTCTCTTCTCTCTCAGTCCCGTCTTTTTTTCACGGAACGGCTCAACGTACACTGGGGCGGCTACAGTCAGATCGCCTGCGAGCTTCTCCTCTTAAAAGCCGCGTCGAGAGAGCATTACCTTTATTACCACCTCCTGTCCGGCTCGGATTTCCCTCTGAAATCACAGGATTACATTCACGCTTTTTTTGAAGTGCATGCCGGAAAGGAATTTCTTTCCTTTGATTCGGTGGCTGCTCCGGAAGTGCGGGAACGTATTTCTCTCTGGCATTTTTTCCGTGAAAGCCGCTTTCCTCTGGCAGAGCCTTTCGATCATATTCTTACCCTTTTTCAGCGTTTCCTTCACATAGACCGGCTGAAAAAAGAAGACATTCATATCCGCAAAGGAGCGAACTGGTTCAGTATCACAGATGGTCTTGCCCAGTATGTTCTGGAACAGGAAGGCTGGATTCAGGAACATTTCCGCCATTCTGTCTGCGCAGACGAGCTGTTCCTTCAGACTCTCGCCGCATCCTCTTCCTTCCGCGACCGTATCTATGACGAATCCGGAAGCTCCGGAATGCCGAATCTGCGCTATATTAACTGGACGCGTGGCAGCGGAAACAGCCCGTACACTTTTCAGGAAGACGACCGGGATTTCCTTTTATCCCTTCCTCATCTTTTTGCCAGAAAATTTGATAAAAATATCTTCCGTTCCGACGCTCAGACCCATCCCTGACAGGCAAAGCTTTCGGCAAGAGGCGTTTTACAGGAGAAAGCCATAAAATCAGGATGAAATACCCATCGGAAAACTGATACGCGCCTTCTCCTGTACCAAACTATCCAATGTGTACTATGACATTTTTTTCATACAGCGCTTAAAATATGTAATACAATCGTTCCATTCTCCTTTTGTAAATCCAATTTTCCAAATCGGTAAAGCCACTCCGTTTTTCAAAAATAAAATCAGGTACATCTTTAATTCCATGATTTTTTCTATATCACTGAATGATACTGCTTTTTCGGCTTCATTAAAACGATAAGAAATAGTCTCTCCAA
>CAUWNO010000051.1:0-13860 GCA_963559965.1 uncultured Lachnospiraceae bacterium
TCCCTGAGGCAGCGCGCCTTCTCATAATACAGCTCTGCGCGGACCTCATCTGAAAACTCTTCCTCACGCTTCTCAAATTCCTTTTCCAGATCCTTCGCTTTTTTCAGAATCTCCTGATATGCCTTGTCATCCTCTGCTTCTTCTCTTTCAACTGCAAGTCCAAGAACTGAAAGCTTCGGACTTGATACGCCGCCTTCTGCAGCCTGCTCAAGAATTCCTCCGGCATCCTCATACTGATTATATTGAATAAAGACCTCGGCTGCCAGCTCGTAAATCCGGGCGTAGCCTGCAAAAATCTCCTTTGCCCGGTAAAAATCATCCACAACGGTCTGCCCGTCCCGAAGCTCAAACGCAGCCTGCTGGTGAAGAACCCATGCATAGAAATCCTGGCTGTCTGACTTCAGCATTTCTCCGGAAACAGTCAGAGCCTCCTCGTACTCCTTCTTTTCCAGAAGAATCTGTACCTTTTCCATCAGATATTCTCTCTCTTCCGGCATGGAATCCAATGCTTTTTCAATCGCAGCCAAAGCTTTCTCACAAAAAAGCGTCTTTTCTCTGTCCTTTGCTTCCTGCTGCGCCAGCGCATAATAAGCTCTCGCTGCCATCTCGTACGCCCCGGCGATCCTTGCCGGAATCTTTTCCTTCTCTTTTCCTTTCTCCTCTTCCTTTGCTTCAGCCTCTCTTGCCTCAGCTTCTACCTCAATATGAGCAAGTGTTTTTTCCGCCTCGGAAATAACGCCGTCATACTGTTCCATCAGAAAATAGCATTTAGAAAGAAGATTGTGATACTCTGCTTTTCTTAAAGCGCTCACGCTTCTTCCTTCCAGAAGAGCCGCTCCCTTTGACGCCTGATCGTTCTGAAGGAAGCACCAGCCAAGCTCTATCACATCCTTTTCTTCTGCCTGCCCTGTGCTCATTCTTTCTTCATAAAGAGAAATCAGCTGCGTATTCAGCTCCCGCATGCAGGCAATCAGCTCTTCCTCCTGGGTGCTTACGCGCATAGCCTCCACGCAGTACTCCTTTCCGCGCTCCGGCTCTCCCTTATCGAGGCAGTACCTCGCCATATATTTATTCGCCATATAATGCTTCGGGAAGCTCTTCAGAACCTTCTCAAAGCATTCCGCCGCCTTTTCCTTTTCCTCTGCTTCCCAGAAGATCTCTCCACCCAATACCAGCGTACGGATATCCTCCCGGTGTTCAGAAAGAAGCGTGCTTACGCGCTCTGCCGCCTTCTTTGCGCAGCCCTCACATTTTTCCAGGCGTGCTCTTTCCAGTTCCAGATACGGATGAAAGATCGGAAGCGCATCCAGCGTCTCCAGAGTACGTTTTGCTCCCTCTGTATCCCTGCGGTCATTCTGTCCGTACAGTTCATAATAATGATAAAGAAAGGTATCGTAATCTGCCGTATCCTCTCCCTCGAACCATTCAAACGGAAAATCTTCCCCGTTCCTGCACTGGTGCAGAATAAAATCAATAAAATTCGGCGGGAATTTCCCTCGAAGCTCCTCTGCGTTCTCCTGAATCTGAAATGTATCTCCGATCAGTCTCCACACCTCCGTCTTAAGACGGAAATGTGAGGCCAGAAAGCCAAGAAGAACATCCCGCGCCTCCAGCCCTGTATCAAGGGCGATGCAGAAATCGTCCGAAAGAAGCTTCTTCCAGTTCTCTGTGTTCAGACGGCTGGAAAGGGAAAGATAGCAGGCTTCCACTTCTGCCATCCACAATTCTTCTGGGGTCTGCGGCTCTTTCTTTTCTTCTTCCCGCGCTGACGCAAACGCATCTGCTGTCTCATAGGCTTCCCGAAGCCTCTTAAAGCTTTCCGGGTCGTCTTCCGGATTGGTAACCATAAGAAGACGCCTGTATGCGTTCCTGATTACATCCCTGTCCTTTGTCTTTTCAATTTCAAGTACCGAAAAACTTACTGCCACATCCATGCTTCTTTCGCCTCCCCATTACGTTCTTATTTTATCAAGTATAGCACAAAGTCGCCGGATTGTGAACGCCTACCTTATATCCGATCTGTTTTCCGATTCCTCTTTCAGCCTCAGACGCAGAAATCTCTTTTTTATCTGCGTCAGATTCAGCGGAAAGAGCGGATAAATATAGCTCTTTCCTGCGATCGTTTTGTTCCCTGCAATAGCCGCCAGCGTCAGGACAATTCCTGCGAGATATCCCCAGAGATCAAAAACCGACGTCAGGACGAGAAGAATCAGTCTCATAAATTTGAGAGCATAGCCAAGCTCATAGCTCGACTGGGTATAATTTGCAATCGCCACAAACGCCATATACATCATAATTTCTGCGTTAAACCAGCCGGAATCTACCGTAAACTGCCCCAGGACGATACCGGCTACCACACTCAGAGGCGTGCTGAGCATACTGGGCGTATTGACTGCCGCAAGGCGCAGTCCGTCAATCGCCAGCTCCAGCATCAGAAACTGCCAGACAATCGGAATATGGATCGTATCCTTGATAAGAATAAACGAAAGCCACTCAGGAACCCATTGTGGATTCTGAAACAGAAGAAGAAAGGTCGGCGTCAGAAGCAGGGTGATAATCGCAATCAGAAAACGGGTCAGTCTGAGATAGGAGCCGGTGATCGGTGGAAAATAATAATCGTCCGCCTCCTCAACAATATCAAATACAGATGTGGGCACAATCATAGCCTGCGGGGAATTGTCTACAAGAATAACGATATTTCCCTCCAGAATGGCTGCTGACGCCGAATCCGGCCGCTCTGTATATTTGAATTTCGGAAAAGGGTTAAACCATTTTCTCTCATAAATACATTCTGCAAGGCTTTCCTGATTCATCGTCAGGGAATCAGCCCGAATCGCATGGATTCTTCCTCTCACCTCTCTGAGAAGCCGTCTGTCCACCCGCTCCTGCATATAACACAGCACAATGTCTGTCCGGGAGGTCTTCCCTGCCGTCAGAATCTCCATAGAAAGCTTCGGACTCCGGATTCTCCTGCGAATCAGAGCCGTATTGAAGACAAGCGTCTCCACAAAACCATCCTTCGATCCCCTCAATGCCTTGTCTTTGGACGGTTCATCGACGCTCCGCATGGGATAGGAACGGCAGTCCAATCCGATACACATATCATATCCGTCCACAAAAAGACAGGTCACGCCGGAAAGAATGTTCTGTACAATTTCGTCCTCATTTCCCATAGCCGATACCTCCACATAAGGCATCACATGGTCAACCATCTGCTGCGCCGTCTTTGGAACTTCCTCCGGCTTCAGCTTATAGAGAAATTCCAAAAGTTTCTCCATAATCGCTTCCTCCAGAAAGCCGTCTATAAAATAAATACAGGCGTCTCTGCCTGCCACCCGGATTCCCTTGCGTATGATGTCAAAATTAGTTCCCGGATTCAGAATCCCGTTAAATCGCTCGACATTTTCGCTGAGGCTTGCCGACAGTCTTTCTTCCATTTTCCACTACCTCCTTTTTTCCTTCCTTCTGTAGTATGGAAGAAATTACGAAAACTATACTTTCACAAAAAGACATGCTATAATAAAAGAAATAATTTCTGAAGGGGAGTACTATTATGGAAAAAAAGATTCTGTTTGTCGATCTGGACGGAACCCTGCTTACCGACGATAAGGAGATTACGGCAGAAAATCTGGACGCTATCCAGAGAGCCGTATCTTTGGGACATGCCGTCGTCGTCACCACAGGGCGGCCTTTGTACAGCACCGTGCGCCAGGTGGAAAAGCTTGGGCTTACCTCTCCGGGCTGCTATGCCATCACCTCCAACGGCGCTCTTATCTACGACGCGCATACGAAAAAAACGGTGTTCCAGACAGGCGTATCAAAGGACTGCGTCCGCGAAGCCTTTGACGAAGCCTTCCGTTTCGGCATCCATCCTCAGACATATTCCGACACAGGCGTACTCTGCGAAAAGGACTGCGCCGGTCTCCAGTACTATGTAAAATCAAACGTTATCAACTACGAGATCGTAGACGACGTAACTGCCGCGCTGAAATCCGATCCCATTAAAATTCTCTTTGTAGATCTGGAGGACAGAAGCCGTCTCGAGCGCTTCCGGGAGCATATGGAAGACTGGAGCAGAAGAAACCATATCGACATGTTTTTCTCCTGCGATCAGTATCTCGAATTTCTTCCCGAGGGCATCAACAAAGGGAGCGGCATCCGTTTTCTGTGCAGCTACCTGAATATTCCTCTGGAAAACAGCCTTGCTGCCGGAGATGCCGAAAATGACATCACCATGCTTCAGACTGTAAAATTCCCCTGCGTAATGAAAAATGCCCGCCCGGAAATGTATTCCTACGGCGCTTACATTACCGAACGGGACAATAATCATTCGGGAATCGCAGAGATTATCGAAAAATTCATGTTAAACTAGAATATAAAACCTCCGGCAACAAAAAGAAGGAGCTGATTCACCGGAATGTTTCAGCTCCTTCTTTTTCTTTTCTTTTATTTTATCTTTTATTTCTTATCTTTTATTCTGTTTTATTTCCTGTCTTGTTTCTACAGGCTCAGATCCTTTCCTCCGTTCAGCTTCGTAAATGCGAGAAGCGAGAGAACCGTCAGTACCGTCAATATCGTCGACAGAGCTGCCGCCGTACCGTAGTTTCCGCGGATAACCTCCGTATAAATCGCTATCGTCAGCGTCTTTGTCTTTCCCGTATAAAGGATAATCGCTGTAGACAGCTCGCTTATCATGGTAACCCAGCTAAGAATTGCTCCTGATACGATGCCTGCTGTCATCATCGGCACAGTAATCTTAAAAAACGCCTTCATCTTGGAAGCTCCCAGCGAAATAGCTGCCTCTTCAATACTCATAGGTATCTGCTGCAAAATCGCGACAGACGATCGGATCGTATACGGGAGACGCCGGATGACAAGGGCAATTACCATAATCAGCATTGTTCCGCTTATCAGGATGGGCGGTTTGTTGAAGCCGAGAAGAAGGGCAATACCAAGAACGGTTCCCGGTATAATATAGGGAATCATGGACAGGATATCCACAACGTTCGTAAACGGATTTCTTCTCCGCACCACAAGATATGCTATCAGAACCGCCAGCAGAACAATCACAACAAGAGCGATAAGCGGGATGATAATGGTATTCTGAATACTCTTCCCCAGCTTGTCAAAGGCTGTAACGTAACTCTGAAGCGAATAGCCCGGTACAAAAATCTTTCCTTCCGTATTCTTAAACGAGGTATAAATCACATAACACTGAGGCAGAACTGCAATTCCCACAACCAGATAGGAAAACAGATGTACAAGGAAGCTTATGCCACCCTTCGGCTTTCTCTCTTCCATCGGATGAAGCGCATTGAGAGAGAAAGATTTTCTGTTTGATACATATTTCTGAACAAGAAATACGATCGTCGTAATCACAATCGCAATCACTGCTATCGCGGCAGCAAAGCCGTCGCTTCCGCCTACCTCGTTGATAAACTCTGTGTACAGTACGACGGGAAACGTCCTGTAGCCTTCTCCTATCAGCATCGGCGTTCCGAAATCTGCGAAAGCCCTCATAAAGACAAGGAGGGCTGCCGCAAGGAGCGTCGGCATAATCAGAGGTACTACCACCTTCATAAAACAGCGTATTCCGGAGCAGCCGAGGTTTTTAGACGCCTCAAGAAGAGAATTGTCAATATTTTTCAAAGCTCCCCTCGCATACAGAAATACCAGCGGAAACAGCTGAAGCGTCATAACGAGGACAATTCCCCAGAATCCGTAAATGTCTGGCGTATGAATTCCAAGTCCGGCAAAAAGCTCTGTAATTACACCGCTTCGTCCCAGCAGAAGAATCCAAGAATAGGCTCCTATAAACGGCGCCGACATGGAAGCCACTACGATCAGAATGCTTAGAAGCGATTTCCCCTTAATCCGAAAGGTTGAAAACAGGTAAGCCAGAGGCGTTCCAATCAGAAGGGAAAGCGCTGTGACTGCTATGGAAACCTTAAAGCTGTTGAACAGGGTGTCAAAATAATAGCTTTTTGAAAAAAACTTTGCGAAATTTTCCCATGTAAACTGCCCGGTGCTGCTGTCCCAGACGGACTGCCGGATGAGGTAGCCCATCGGATAAATCATAAACAGCAGGTAGAGTGCAATCGTGGCAAGTGTAATAACGCCCCACACATCCAGGCGGAACTTATTATTATTCTTCATATGCCTCACCTCTCACCAGATTCACATCTCCGGCTTTATTAAATACATTTACTTTTTCTTTCTTAATCTTAAGCAGAACAGGCTGACCTTCCTTAAGTTCCTCGTCCATCGAAGACTCCTCGACGATCTCCACAGTCTTGCCCTCGTCCGTCTCAATATAGTAATGCGTATTCAGTCCGAGATAGGTAAACTCCTTCACCGTTCCGCGGATGCCCTCATCTCCGTCCTTGCAGATAACAAATTCCTCCGGGCGGATCGAGCACTGAACCTCCTGCGCCTCCGCCTTTGCAAGCGCCGGTATCTTCTCTCTGTATCCGTCGGCAAAGATAAGCTCTCCATCCTGGATTCTTGCCGGAACAAGATTTGTTCTTCCGATAAAGGTAGCCACAAACACATTTTTCGGTCTCTGATAAATCTCTTTAGGCCGTCCGATATGCTGTATCACACCTGCATTCATCACGGCTATCTTATCACTGATAGCCATAGCCTCTTCCTGATCGTGCGTTACATAGACTGTCGTAATTCCTACGTTTTTCTGCGTATGGCGTATCACGCTGCGCATCTCCAGACGAAGCTTTGCATCCAGATTTGACAGCGGTTCGTCCATCAAAAGCACGTCCGGCGTAATAACGAGAGCTCGCGCAAGGGCGATTCTCTGCTGCTGTCCTCCGGAGAGCTGGTTTGGCATACGGTCTGCGTATTCTGTAATCTGCATCAGGTCGAGAAACTTATCCGTTTTCTCCTTGATCTCCTGCTTGTCAAGCTTTCTGTTTTTCAATCCGAAGGCCACATTTTCACGCACAGTCAAATTAGGGAAAATCGCATAGTTCTGAAAAACCATTCCGATATTTCTCTTACTTGGGTCCATGTCGTTGATGCGTGTATCGTTAAAATAAATATCTCCGCCTTCGATGGAGTTAAATCCTGCTATCATACGAAGCAGCGTCGTCTTTCCGCAGCCGGACGGACCAAGGAGGGTAAATAACTCTCCATCTCCAATCTCCGCGCTCAAATCTGGAATGACTGTATTCTCTCCATATTTTTTCACAGCGTTCTTTATAGAAATTTTACTCATTTTCCCCTCCAACGCCCTCTGGCTCTGTGTTTTATCTGCTCTGCAGGTCTGTAAAGATCTCCGTATACTTGTCTACCAGCTCCTGTTTATGAGAGCTTACATAAGGAATATCCTCCTCAATGACATAAATCTCAGACATCGGAGTCATAAATTCGCTTGTCTCGGCATCCTTCATAACAGGACGGTTTGTCAGCGTGCTGCCCCAGATATTCTGTACCTCTTCGCTCAGGATAAAGTCCATAAACAGCTTTGCATTGTCCATGTTCTTTGCACCCTTGATAATCGTAGCCGATGCGGGAAGGTATACGGTTCCCTCTTCCGGATATACAATCTTCACAGGCGCTCCGTCCTTTACAAGCTGCGCGCAGGGATCTTCATAGGAAAGTCCTACTACATACTCGCCGTCTGCAACTCCCTTATAAACTGCCGAAGAGCTTTCACAGATTTTTCCGTCCACATTTGCAAACAAATCCTCTACATACTTCCATGCAGTTTCGTCTTCATAGCCGCCCATTGCCAGAAGCATATTGGTCAGATGTGCGAATGCGGAGGAAGAATTGGCGGGATCTGCCGTCGCAATCTTTCCTTTCAGCTCCGGATTCAGAAGATCCTCATAACCGTTGATCTCCATATCGCCTGCCAGCTCCGTATTGACAATCAGTACGCTTCCATCCAGAACGTTGCTTGTGATAAAGCCGCAGCTGTTCTTGTAAGCGTCGATTACATTGGCGTCATTTGCAGATACATACGGCTCCCAGAGATCCTCGTTGTCGTACATCAGCGACCAGGAACCGCCGAACAGCACATCTGCGTAAGGATCGTTTTTCTCTGACTGGATTCTTTTTACAAGTTCGCCCGTTCCAGCCTGAATCAGCTCTACGTCTACGCCATACTTCTCTTCAAAAAGAGGAATGGTAGCGTTGATAAGCCCCTCTGAGTTGGGTGAATAAATCACAAGCTCTCCGCCGCCCGGAGCCGCCTCTTCTTTTTCCGTTCCCTGCGCCGCATCTGCGGAAGCATCCTTGCCCTGATCAGCCTTGTCCGTTCCGCCGCAGCCTGCAAGAGCTGCCGTCATTGTTGCTGCAAGAAGCAAAGACATCATTTTCTTTTTCATATGAAATATCCTCCTTTGAATATTTTTGATAGCTTTATTGTAAGACAGACATTTCTTTCTTAATACCCGTTTTTCCGCACAAACGGAAAAAATACCGAACAACTACTGTCCGGTATCCTGTCCCTGTCTCTGCTGATACTCCTTTGCAGAGCAGCCTATATACTTTTTAAATACATGATTAAAATATTTGTACTCTCCGATTCCGACTTCCCAGCCAATCTCTGAAATCGGAATCTCTTTTTTGCAGAGCAGCTCCAGCGCCTGCTGGATTCTGTAGCGGTTCAGATATTCTATGACGGTCGTCCCCATCGCTTTCTGGAATTTCTGGCTTACATAGCGCTCCGAATAATGAAGTTCCTCTGCCAGATCCGAGAGCAGAAACTTCTTTTTATAGTTCTGCGCAATATAGGAAAGCGCCTTTTCCACAACCGGATCTCCGCATTCCCTTGCCGCATCCGGAGAAAGCAGCTCCGGACGCTTTTCACTTTTCTGATTTTTCTGCCGCAGATAGCTGATCGCCTTTGATTCCAGAATTGCCTGCGACAGAGCCTCCTTCATTTCATTCATATTCAGAGGTTTCAGAACATAGCCTGACACGCCGTTGCGGATCGCCTCCCTTGCATACTCAAATTCAGAATAGCCTGTAAGAATAATCGCTGCATAATCATACTGAAGCTTTGTCTCTGCCAGCATTGTAAGCCCGTCCTTTACAGGCATATTGATATCTGTGATCACGATGTCCGGTCTCAGCTCTTCTATCATTTGTTCTGCCTCTTCCCCGTTTCCCGCCTCGCCTGCCACGCAGCAGCCAAAGCTCTCCCAGGGAATCGAATTGCGGATTCCATGCCGGATGATTTCCTCATCCTCCACAAGAAGCACCTTATACATGGCTTTCCTCCTCTCCCGTCCAAAGACGCAGCGTTACAAGAAAGCCTTCCGTCTCTTTGCTCTCAAGCTGTACGCCGCTGTCTCTTCCATATTCGAGAATAATTCTTCTGTTGATATTCTGAAGACCGTTATGCGCGGTATTAAGCTGTCCGGACTTCAAAATACTCCGAAGCGTCTCTACCGTTGACTGGGGCTGTCCCGGACCGTCGTCCTCCACCTGAAGAATCAGATACTCCCCTTCCATCCATCCCCTAATCTGCACACAGATATCTGCCTTCTTCCGGAATCCGTACTTGATGCTGTTCTCAATCAGAGGCTGGAGCAGCAGCTTGGGAATCACAGCCGGCAGACATTCCTCCGCAATATCCACCGAATACCGGAACCTCTCTCCGAAACGTGTCTTCTGAATTACAAGATAATCCTCTATGTATTCCATATCCTCCTGCAGAAAGGTTCTGTTTTTTGTGTTGTTGATACTGTACCGCAGAATATGCGTAAAGCGCTCAATCAGTTCGTCCGCCTTTTTTGCATCCTGAGCAATCAGGTAACGGATATTGTCCAGCGTGTTATAAATAAAATGCGGATTGATCTGCGCCTGAAGGTTCTGTATCTCCATGCGGTTATTTACATTGACCAGATCAAGATTCTTCTGATTCAGATCGTTGATGCTCCAGACCATTTTGTTGATCTGCCCTGCAATCTCTTCCAGCTCGTCGCCCGTCTCTATCCGGATCACATGACGGGGATCTTCCTTCCGGATAATCCTTATCTCTCTTACAAGACGCTCTACCGACTGCGAGGTTTTTGCCGCCATGGCATGCATCAGATGAAAAAACATTCCGCTCCATACAAGCCCCAGACTTAAGATTACCAGAATACCAATCAGCAGGTACACCCTGTTATCCGGAGAGTAAATGAAGGAGTAAACGCGCACGCTGATATCTGGAAGATACCGGCTGTCCGTCAGATAACGGCTGTCTCCAAACCACTGATACGTTTCCCCCTGCTCTCCCCTGTATTTATTTAGGGCAAATCCCTCCAGAAATCCCGTGTTAGAGCAATACAGAACGTCCGCATTCTCGTTTGTAAGAATTACGTCATACTGATACTTTTGGAAATGTACGTCCCAGTCCGAAGCCTCCAGATACGCCGCAGCCGTTCCCACCCAGGTTCTTCCCTGATATAACGGACGCACGAGCACATATTCCGAGGTGTGCCCTGAAAAAAAGTATACGGTACTGTAAAGACCGTCTTTTTCATACAGCGCGTTTTGCGCCGCCGCTCTGTTAAATTCCAGACGGTGGAGATTCACATCCTCCCCGGTAAAACTTGAAAATTTCACCTGATTTTCCCTGTCTGTCACAATCAGATGAAGCCTTACCGGCGTATCAAGATTAAATTTGCTGAGCTGATACTGTACTGCCTTATATTCCTTCTCAGACTGCGCGCAGGAGAGAAACAGCTCTGTATTTTCTTCCGACGTCAGAAATTCTGAAGATTCCGTCCATATCTCACGGAAGATTTCTGCAACTGCATTGAGATATTCTTCCTGCTTTACCTTCTGCTCTGCCTTGGAGCTTCCAAGCATGGCAATACAGAAAAAAAGGCAGCCTGTCAGAATTGTAAGTATAATCTGTTTTGAAGCATGGCGCTCCAGTTCTTTTTGAAATCTGCTCTTATCCTTCATTTTACCCTGAAATTGAAACAAAAGCAGCCTGCCGAAATACATCGACAGGCCCGACTACGCTTTCTTCTTCTACTCTACTACTGTATATCCGGTCGCTTCCAGCAAATCTCCCGTTCTCTTCAAGGAGATACCCTTCGTGCTTCCTTCTATTTCAAGGAGACCCTGCTCCGCCAGCTGCTCTACTGTGTCGCCCTTCAGCTCGAAATCAATCGTAATGGTATACACGCCTTCAGCCAGTTCGCCGCTGCAGCTTACGCCTTCTACAGCCTTGTATGCCTCCACGATCTCCGACTCATATACAGACACTGCCAGAGACTGACTCTCCTCGTCCAGATCCGCAAGGTTAATCTCTATAACCTCTGTCATTCTCTGAACCTTGTCGCCCTTTGCCTGAAGCGTCATGGTATCCTTCATCTCAAAACCGCTCTCTGTGCTCTCCATCTGATAGCTCACTGTCTGTTCTTTTCCACAGGCTGTCAGTGACAAAACCATACAAAGCACTGCAAGAACACTGATTATCTTCTTACTCTTCAATTCCATATTCCTCCCGGTTTCTAAAAGATATTCCTATTGTAACACGCAAAGGAGGGAAAGGCTACCAGCATATTCTTAATTTTTTCTGAACCTTCCTTACTCCACAGGCTCTTCCGGTATAAAGACCCGGCTGTTTCCCGCCGTTTCTTCTTTTCTGGCTTTTTCTCTTGCTTCCTTTACAAAATAATCCTGCGAGCTTAAGGCTGCCCTGCCTCTTCTGTCAGCCTTGATATAAGTATTGTCCGGCTGAAGAATATGAGCCTTCACATTGTCAAGAAGCTCTGTCTCAAGAATATGCACCACTTCTTCTTTCAGCTCTTCCTGCTCTATCGGAAAAAGAATCTCAACACGCTTTTCGAGGTTACGCGGCATCCAGTCTGCGCTGGAACAGAACACTTCTTCCTGTCCATTGTTATAGAAATAGAAGATCCGGCTGTGTTCCAGGAAATTTCCAACGATGGAACGCACGGAAATATTTTCACTGACACCGGGGATTCCCACCTTAAGACAGCAGATTCCACGGATAATCAGGTCTATTTTTACGCCTGCCGCCGAAGCCTCATAAAGGGCTTCTATCACTTCCCTGTCGCACAGAGAATTCATCTTTGCGATAATACGCCCCTCGCCGCCGTTCTGCGCATGCTCCTTCTCCCGTCCTATCAGCTGCAGGAATCGATCCTTGAGCCAGAGCGGAGCAAGCGACAGCTTGTTCCAGCCTGCCGGTTCAGAATAGCCGGAAAGCATATTGAAGACTGCCGTTGCGTCCTCGCCTATAGGTGCAGAGCAGGTCATAAGACCCAGGTCTGTGTAAAGCTTTGCCGTAGAATCATTATAATTTCCCGTGCCAAGATGGACGTAACGCCGGATGCCATCTTCTTCTCTGCGGACAACCAGTGTAATCTTGCTGTGCGTCTTCAGACCCACCAGTCCGTAAATCACATGACAGCCCGCTTTTTCCAGCATCTTCGCCCAGAGAATATTATTTTCCTCATCAAAGCGTGCTTTGAGTTCCACAAGAACGGAAACCTGCTTTCCATTCTCAGCCGCCTGCGCGAGAGCCGCAATAATCGGAGAATTTCCGCTGACACGATAAAGTGTCTGCTTAATTGCCAGCACTTTGGGGTCGGACGCTGCGTCTCTTACAAACTTCACCACCGGATCGAAGGTCTGGTATGGATGATGGAGCAACACGTCTCCCTTTCTGATTTCCTCAAAGATATCGCAGTCCGGCGGAAGTTCTCTGACAGGAGCCGGAACGTGCTTCGGATTCTTCAGGCTGTCAAAACCGTCCAGCCCGTACATTTTCATCAGGAAGGTCAGATCCAGAGGTCCATTGATCTTATAAAGAGCCTCCTCCCGGATATCAAGCTCCTTACGCAGAAGCTTCAGAAGACGTTTATCCATCTTCTCCTCAACCTCCAGACGGATGACTTCTCCCCACTGACGCTTTTTCAGCTGTTTTTGTATCTCTTTCAGCAAATCAGCCGCTTCATCCTCTTCTATCGTCAGGTCAGCGTTGCGCATGACACGGTAAGGCGCGGAGCAGACGATATCGTAACTCAGGAAAAGCTGCTTCATATTTCTTTCAATAATTTCTTCCAGAAGAATTACATTTTTGCTTCCGTCCTTACTGTCGGGAAGACGGACAATTCTGGGAAGCACGGACGGAACCTGAACAGTGGCAAACTCCAGCTCCTGCGCCTCCTGATTCTTTTTTGACAGAAGCGCTCCGATATTCAGCGTTTTATTGCGGATCAGAGGAAACGGTCTCGAAGAGTCCACCGCCATGGGCGTAAGCACCGGATATACATTATCGCGGAAATAGCGGTCCACATAACGACCCTGCTCCTCCGTCAGCGCCTCATGCTCCTGAATCACATGAAGCCCCTGCTGCCGGAGCGCCGGAAGAAGAGAACGCAAATAAGTGGAATACTGAAGAGCGACAAGTCCTCTCGTCTCTTCTGTAATCTCGTCAATCTGCTCCTGCGCCGTCAGTCCGGCAATATCCTTCTTTGTATAGCCCGCATGAACCATATCCTTCAGAGAGGCCACGCGAATCATAAAAAACTCATCCAGATTCGACGCTGTGATACTTAAAAACTTCAGCCTTTCAAAAAGAGGAATGCTTTTATCCCTCGCTTCCCCGAGGACTCTTTCGTTAAATGCCAGCCACGACAGCTCTCTGTTTCTGTAATATTCGTATCTGGTGAACTCGCTTTTTTCCATGACTTATACCTGCCTTTTCTGCCGGATTACTGGTCTGATACTGAAAATCGTTTCAAAGAAATCCGCCTTATGGGAAAAAAGTCCCTGCTCCAGCGTAATATCTTCCACCGTATCTACCAGAACGATCAGCTCCTGATCTTTCAGAGTTACCTTGACATTCTTAAATTTCTGCTTATGACT
>CAUWNO010000052.1:0-13697 GCA_963559965.1 uncultured Lachnospiraceae bacterium
GGCAGAGAGAGGCGCTTAAGAATATAGAAAAAGCGATAGAGCTTTCCGGAGAAAAGCATTACAGATGGATCCGCGCCAATACGCTGAAGGATTTAAAAGAGTATGATAAGGCGCTGGAGGATTATCTGTTTTGTGAAAAGGCGTATCCGGAAAATGAGCTTGTCTGCGAAAGTCTTGCCATTTGCTATGAAAGGCTGGGAAATTGGAGAAAAGCTGTCTTTTTCTATAAAAAGACGGCGAAAATGAATCCGGAAAATGAAAGAGTCAACGGCGCGGCGGCAGCTCTTCTGCGGGAACAGCTGGAAAATACAGGAGATCTGGAGTTTTACAGACGGGCGAAGCCCTTTGCCGACCGGCAGCTTGAGCTGGTGCAGACAGCATATGATTACATAGAGCGCGGGTTTCTTCATATGGAGGCGAGCGCATGGGAGGAAGCGGCGGCAGATTTTGAGAAAGCGATAGCTCTGGAACCGGGCAATCTTTACGCCTACAATAATCTGGGCTGCGCGTACGAATACTGCGGACAGTATGAGAAGGCGCTTGAACTTTTTGAAAAAGCTATTGAGGCGACAAAAGAAGATGATTCTCCTATCGCCTACGGAAATTTAGCAGACGTCTATGAGCGTATGGGCGATTTCAAAAAAGCGGAGCAGGCATATAGAAGAGGACTTCAGCACAGCCCGGACGGCCGCTGGCTGCGGATCAATCTTCTTCGGGTGTTGAAGAAAATGAAGCATTTTGATCAGGCGTTTGCGGAGCTTGAAGCCCTGTATCCGAAGGATACGCCGCGTTTTGCAGTAGAGCTGGGACGCTTCTATCTGGCGAAGCAGGAATACAGGAAAGCGTACGAGCAGTTCCGCAGTGTGGTCGAAAGACAGGATGCGGGTCCGAAGCTTTCGGGAGAAGCAGCGGGGCTTTGCGGCGATGTGCTGCATTATTATGAAGGAAAGACGGGAAAGGCGCTGGAGTTTTATAAAAAGGAGCTGAATCTGATACCTGATAAGGAAGAGCGGTATCTTAACTGCTGTATGAATGTGATGGAATGTCTCTATGAGATGGGAAAGCAGCAGGAGGCTTTCATCTATCAGAAAAAGGCTCTTGATGCCATCGCTGCCCGGTATGGAAGCGTAGAAAAATATCTTGCCGATTATCACAGCCAGAGAACCCGGTATTATAATGTGGGCGCGCTGTATTTTTACGCAGGAGATAAAGAAAAGGCGAGACAGTATTTTGACAGGATAGAGGCGTGCGTACGCTGCCGCCACTGTGTCTATCCCCAGTGCGAAGACTTCTGGGAAGCGAAGGGACTTCTTCTGGAAGCGGACGGAGAGCTTGAACTGGCGCTTAACTGCTATCAGAAAGCATGTATGGGATCGGGAGAGAACCACAAGAGCATTTCCAAAGTAAACGAGCTTACGAAGAAGCTGCAGAAGAAAAGCCTGTTTGGCTGGAAGAAGAAATGATGCAAGATATAATGACAGAAGAAAAAATGACGGAAGATATAATGGCAGAGGATAGCAGTTATGATCATTGGAATTGACCTGGGAACAACCAACAGCCTTGCGGCGTTTTATTCAGAGAACGGGCCGCAGATAATTCCTAACAGGCTGGGGAAAAATCTGACGCCTTCGGTGGTAAGTGTGGATGAGAACGATCAGATCTACATAGGAGAGACGGCTCTTGAAAGGAGCCGCCTTTATCCGAAGACGGCTGCGTCTGTGTTTAAAAGAAGTATGGGAAGCGGCAGGAAGTTTGAGCTTGGGAAAAAGCAGTTTACGGCAGAAGAGCTTTCTTCCTTTCTGCTGCGCTCGCTGAAAGAGGATGCGGAAGCCTATCTGGGCGAGCCTGTCACGGAAGCTGTGATCAGTGTTCCGGCATACTTTGACGACAAGAGGCGCAAAGCGACGAAGCGTGCCGGAGAGCTGGCAGGCTTTAAGGTGGAGAGGATTATCAGCGAGCCTACGGCTGCAGCCATCGCCTATGGTCTGTATGAAAAGACGCGCAATACAAAGTTCCTCGTTTTTGATCTGGGAGGAGGAACCTTCGACGTTTCGATTCTGGAGCTTTTTCAGAATATTCTTGAGGTCCGCGCTGTAGCCGGAGACAATTATCTGGGCGGCGAAGATTTTACGGACGTTCTGGAAAAAATATTTCTGGAAAAGAAGGGTATCGATCCGGAAAAGCTGGATGCCAGGGAAAGAGGAACGCTCAGAAAGGCAGCGGAAGAATGTAAGCTGGGCTTTGCAGACAGTGTGAATTCTGTATTTTCGTTCCGGACAGAGAGCGGGACGGAGGAGCTTTCCATTTCACTGAAGGAGTACGAAGAGCAGTGCGAGCCTCTGCTTGAAAAGATACGAAAGCCCGTACAGAGAAGCCTTTCCGATGCGCATATCCGCCTGGCAGATATCGATGTGGTCGTGCTGGTAGGGGGAGCCACAAAGCTTCCCGTTGTAAAAAACTTTATTGTGAAGCTGTTCCGCAAGTTTCCGGACACTTCGGTAAATCCCGATGAGGCGGTAGCCCTGGGAGCGGCGGTACAGGCAGCCATGAAAGAGAGAAAGCAGGCGGTAAAGGAAGTGATTCTCACAGACGTCTGTTCTTTTACACTTGGTACAGAGGTCAGCGTCGACCGCGGCGGCGGACGATTTGAGTCTGGACATTACTGTCCGATTATTGAGAGAAATACAGTCATTCCGGCAAGCCGGACGGAACGTTTTTATACCCTTCACGATGACCAGACGAAGCTTTCCATCCGCATTTTGCAGGGAGAAAGCCGTTTTGCAGCCAACAATCTTCTTCTCGGCGAGCTTGTAGTCTCGATTCCGAAGAATAAAGCCGGAGAGGAAGCTGTAGATGTGACGTACACCTACGATATCAATTCGATTCTGGAGGTTGAGGTCAGAGTCCTTTCCACAGGCGAGACGAAGAAACAGATTATCCGAAGCCAGGAAAATGAGATGACCGATGAAGAGATTCAGAAGAGAATGGAGGAGCTGTCCTATCTGAAGATTCATCCGAGAGATCAGGAGGAGAACCGTCTTCTTCTCCTCAGATGCGAACGACTTTACGAGGAAAGCATGGGGGATGCGCGCCGTCTTCTTGATTTTGAAATCCGGAAATTTGAGGAGGCGCTGGATACGCGCGACAGAGGAAAAATTGAAGAAGGAAGGGAAGCTCTTAAACAGGCTTTAAAGGATCTGGAGGAAGAATGAGCAGATATTTTCCGCTGTTTATCAGCCTGAAAGAGAAAAAGATCACAGTCGTCGGAGCAGGGACGGTAGCCGCAAGAAGAATTCGGACGCTTCTTGCCTTTGAGCCGGAGCTTGTGGTGATTGCTCCGGAGGCGGCAGAAGAGGTGCAGGCTCTTGCGGATGAAGGAAAGATCTGCTGGAAGAAAAGAGAGTTTGCTCCAGGGCAGATAGAAGGAAGCCTGTTTGTTCTGGCGGCGGCAGACAAAAGCGAGGTGAATCTTGCTGTCTGGGAGGAATGCAGAAGACTTGGGATTCCTGTCAACAGGGCGGACGATCACGAAAGCTGTGATTTTTATTTTCCGGGAATTGCTCTCGCCGGAGAATTGACAGCAGGCGTGACGGCAGGCGGAAGCGATCACAGACTGGCGAAGGAAGCCGCAGGAGAGCTTAGAAAAGCGCTGACCTGTCTGCAGGAAAGAAAAGAAGAAGAAAAGAGGCAGAGGAGTTATGGAAATGAATATCAGACCGAGAAGGCTTAGAAAAGGAACCGTGCTGAGAAAAATGGTCCGCGAGACACGGATGGATAAAAGCACGCTGATTTATCCGATGTTTGTGAAAGAAGGAAAAGATATTAAGGAAGAGATTCCGACAATGCCGGGACAGTACCGCTACAGTGTAGACAGACTTCCCTATGCGCTGGAGGAGCTTATGGACGCCGGAGTGGGAAGCGTGATGTTTTTTGGAATCCCGGATGAGAAGGACGCCTGCGGAAGCGGAGCTTATGCGGAGGACGGGATTGTCCAGAAGGCATTCCGTGAGGCAAAGAGCCGTTTTCCGGAGCTTTACTGCATCGGAGACGTCTGCATGTGCGAGTATACGTCCCACGGACACTGCGGAATTTTGAAGGGCGATTATGTGGACAATGACAAAACGCTGGAGTATCTGGCAAAGACGGCGCTTTCACAGGTACAGGCAGGCGCGGATATGGTCGCTCCGTCTGATATGATGGATGGAAGGGTAGCGGCTATCCGTTCTCTTCTTGACAGAAATGGATATGAAGAAACGCCGATTATGTCTTACGCTGTAAAATATGCGTCAGCTTTTTACGGTCCTTTCCGCGATGCGGCAGGAAGCGCTCCAGCTTTCGGCGACAGAAAATCTTATCAGATGGATTATCATAATAAACGAGAAGCTATTAAAGAAGCTCTTCTTGATGTGGAAGAGGGAGCCGATATTATTATGGTGAAGCCTGCCATGAGTTATCTTGATGTGATATCTGAGGTGAAAGAAACGATTCTTCTTCCTACAGCCGCCTACAGTGTAAGCGGAGAATATGCGATGATTAAGGCAGGGGCGGCTCTGGGCTATATTGACGAAGCGTCTGTTATCTGTGAGACGGCGGCAAGCGTATACCGCGCAGGAGCAGATTTATATCTTACCTATTTTGCAAAAGAAATCGCAGGCTTTATAGATGAAGGGAGAATTGGATAATGACACGATCAGAAGAACTTTTTAAAGAGGCGGTACGCCACATTCCGGGCGGCGTCAATTCTCCGGTGCGAGCCTTTGGGTCGGTAGGTGAGACGCCGAGATTTATCGCGTCTGCGAAGGGCGCCTGTATGACGGATGTGGATGGAAACAGGTATCTCGATTTTGTGGGTTCCTGGGGACCGATGATACTGGGGCATAATCATCCGGCTGTGCTGGAGGCTGTGCTTGACGCCTGCCGCAGCGGACTCAGCTTTGGAGCGGCTACGGAAAGAGAAGTGGAAATGGCAGACCTGATTTCCTCCCTTGTCCCTTCGATAGAAGTCGTGCGTATGGTAAATTCAGGTACGGAGGCAGTGATGAGCGCAGTCCGGGCGGCGCGCGGCTTTACAGGAAGAAATAAAATTATAAAATTTGCAGGCTGCTATCACGGACACAGCGACGCCATGCTGGTAAAAGCAGGGTCCGGCGTGATGACGGCTGGAATTCCTGACAGCGCCGGTGTTCCGAAAGGGTGTACGCAGGACACGCTGACGGCAGTTTACAATGATTTGGAAAGTGTGGAAAAGCTGTTTTCTGCGTTTCCGGAGCAGATTGCCGCAGTTATCGTAGAGCCTGTGGCGGCAAATATGGGAGTCGTTCCTCCGAAGGAGGGCTTTCTTTCGGGATTGAGAGAGCTTTGTACGGAAAAGGGAAGTCTTCTGATCTTTGACGAGGTGATTACAGGCTTTCGTCTCAGCCTTTCCGGAGCGCAGGGTTATTACGGAATTGAGCCGGATCTTACGACCTTCGGAAAGATTATCGGGGGAGGAATGCCTGTAGGAGCATACGGCGGAAGAAGAGACGTTATGAAGCTTATTGCGCCCGACGGTCCCGTTTATCAGGCGGGAACGCTGAGCGGAAATCCTGTAGCGATGGCAGCGGGACTTGCCCAGCTTAAGCTTCTTCGGGATACGCCTGATTTTTATGAAAAGCTGAACCGGAAGGCGGAGTGGTTCTTCGGGGAGGTAAAGAAGCTTCTCAAAGAGACAGAAACGCCGTGGCAGGTGACCAATACAGGCTCATTGGGCTGGATTTTCTTTACAGATGAGCCTGTGTCAAATTACGCGCAGGCGAAGACGTCGGATACAGAGAAATTTGCAGAGTATTTTTCCTATATGCTGAACCACGGGATTTATATTGCGCCTTCACAGTTTGAAGCCCTTTTCCTGTCAGACGCTGTGACAGAGGAAGAGCTTGGCGGTGTTCTGGATATCATGAGAGGCTATTTTGCACAGAGGTAGGAGGAAAGAGCTATGGACGAAAAAAAATATGTCGCTTATGTGGGAACGTATACGAATGGAAACAGTGTGGGAATCCATCTTTTTGATCTGGACGTTGAAAACGGAACCATGACAGAGCGGAAGGTGATCCCCATCAATAATCCTTCCTATATAAAAATGTCTCACAATGGAAAATATTTATATTCGATAGCGGACGAGGGGGTGCGTTCCTTTATTGTAGAACCTGACGGGGATCTGCAGCCTCTGAACTGCGCGGGAATAGAAGGAATGCGCGGCTGCTACCTTTCCACAGACAAGGACGATCATTATCTCTTTGTTGCAGGCTGGCATGACGGAAAAGTGACGGTGATGCGCCTGAACGAGGACGGAACCGTAGGAAGAATGACGGACGAAGTCTTTCACAAAGGACTGGGCAGCGTTGCAGAGAGAAATTTCAGACCTCATGTGAACTGTGTAAATCTGACGCCGGACGGGAAATATCTCTGTGCCGTGGATCTGGGAACGGATCAGATTAAGATTTATAAATTTGACGACAGACTCGGAAAAATCTCTCTCTATGATCTTCTGTTCTGCGAGCTTGAGTCAGCACCGAGAATCATTAAATTCAGCAGAGACGGAAGGTTTGCCTATGTCATCAGCGAGCTGAAAAATTATATTACCGTGTACCGCTACGACGGGAGCGGAAAGAATCCGTCCTTTGAGCTGATTCAGACGGTATCTACGCTGAATGATTACCACTCGGCAACGAGCGCAGCCTGCGCACTGCGCTTTTCCAAAGACGGAACGAAGGTGCTCTGTACCAATGCAGGCGATAATACGGCAGGACTTTTTGAGGTCGATCTGGAGACAGGGCTTCTGGAAAAGGTCTGCATTCTTCCTGTCAGCGGAGACTATCCCAAGGCGATTGATTTCTTTCCGGACAACCGCCACATTATGTCTTTGAATCACGAGAGCAATTCGATTACGATTTTTGAAATTCATTATGATAAGAAGTATTTTACGATGAAAGGAAAGCCGATTCCGATAGAGACGCCGAACTGTATTCTCGTTTCGGAGATTATGGGCTGAAATAACAGAGAAACATTCTGTTTGTACCATGAAAAGTACAAAGTTTTTGTGGAGAAGACTTGAAAAAACAGGAGAAACCACATAGAATGTAAGTAGTATTGCAGCATAAGCTGTGAGAGGGAAAAGATTATAAAGGGAAAAGGAGAATGTATCATGAAATTCATCGTTGAAACATCTGCACGCCACGTACATGTAACACAGGAAGATCTGGAGACTCTGTTCGGAAAGGGCTATGAGCTGACAAAGAAAAAAGATCTGTCTCAGCCGGGTCAGTTTGCATGTAATGAGAAGGTAAAAATTGTAGGCAGCAAAAAAGAGATGACAGCTTCCATTCTCGGACCGGTTCGTCCTGAGACACAGGTAGAGCTTTCTCTGACAGACGCACGTTCCATCGGCGTTGTTGCTCCGGTACGCGAGTCCGGTGATATTGCAGGAAGCGGAGCATGCAAGCTGGTAGGACCGGCAGGAGAAGTAGAGCTGAAGGAAGGCGTAATCGCAGCAAAGCGTCATATTCATGCAACTCCGGAGGATGCAAAGGAGCTTGGCGTACAGGATAAGGACGTTGTATCTGTAAAGGTAGAGACAGAGGGAAGAAGCCTTGTATTCGGCGATGTAGTAGTTCGCGTAAGCCCGAAGTACGCACTGGCTATGCATATTGATACAGACGAGTCCAACGCAGCAGGATGCGCTGGCGAAGTATACGGCGAGATCGTAAAATAAACCGCATATCAGAAATATAAAAAGGAAACATAAAAAAATAAGGGAGAATACATAGGTATGAAAATCTTAGTACTGAACTGTGGAAGCTCTTCTCTGAAATATCAGCTGATCGATATGGAGAATGAGAGCGTAATGGCGAAAGGACTTTGCGAGAGAATCGGAATTGAAGGTTCCAAGCTGACGCACAAGGCAAACGGAAAGGAGCTTGTAGTAGAGCAGGAGATGCCGAAGCATACAGAGGCGATTGCTCTTGTTATGAAGGCTCTTGTAGATCCGGAGTACGGCGTAATCAAGGATACCAGCGAGATTTCCGCAGTAGGACACCGCGTACTGCACGGCGGTCTTAAGTTCACAGAGTCTATCGTTGTAAACGATACGGTAAAGGATGTAATCCGCGAGTGCTTCGACCTCGGACCGCTGCATAATCCGGCGAATCTGATGGGTATTGAGGCATGCGAGGAGACGATGCCGGGCGTTCCGAACGTAGCTGTATTTGATACTACGTTTGGTATGGCGATGGCAGAGAAGGCATATATGTATGCGATTCCGCGCGAGTATTATGAGAAGTACAGCATCCGCCGTTACGGCTTCCATGGAACAAGCCATATGTTCGTATCCGGCGAGGCTCTGAAGTTTGCAGGACTTGATCCCGAGAAGGGCAGAGTTATCGTATGTCATCTGGGCAACGGTTCCAGTATTTCCGCATCCATCGGCGGAAAGTGCGTAGATACATCTATGGGACTTACTCCATTGGAGGGTCTTATCATGGGAACGCGAAGCGGAGACGTGGATGCAGCTGTTGTGCAGACTATCTGCAATAAGGAAAATAAGACAGTTGACGAAGCTCTGAATATTCTGAACAAGAAGTCCGGCGTTCTGGCTCTGAGCGGCGTATCCAGCGACTTCCGTGATCTGGACAAGGCTGCAGAGGAAGGAAATGCCGATGCAAAGCTTGCGCTTGACGCGTTTGTATACAGAGTTGTAAAATACATCGGTGCATATACAGCGGCGATGAACGGCGTAGACGCTATCGCATTTACGGCTGGCGTAGGTGAGAACGATGGAAAGGTTCGTAAAGAGATCTGTGATTCTCTCGGATATCTGGGAGTAGAGATCGACGACGAGGCAAACAGCGTTCGTGGAAAGAACCAGATGATTTCCACTCCGGATTCCAAGGTTAAGGTTATGGTACTGCCGACGAACGAGGAGCTGGCGATTGCCCGCGAGACACTTCGTCTTGTACAGTAAAAATGTGCTTGACAAACCTCTTTTCAACAGGTATACTAGTCTAGTGTGCATTAGGAGAGAACTATGCTGATCAATTTGACAGATGTTTTGTCCTGTGAGGAAAAAGTGGTAAAGAGGATAGTGGATACAGAGCTGAAGTCATTTGAGTTCAGTTTAGGAAGCTTTCCCCTGACGGTGGAGGAGCCGCTGGCGCTGATACTTGCCAATCTCGGCGATGAAAAGCTGAAGATAGAAGGCGGGATGAAGCTCAAGGCGACGATTCCCTGTGACCGCTGTCTGACGGATGTGGAAGTGCCCATTGAGATTTCTTTTTCAAAAGAGGTGGATATGAAGCAGTCTGCGGAAGACAGAGTAGAAGATCTGGACGAAACCGATTTTATCGAAGGATACAACCTGGACACAGACAAGCTTCTCTATGGTGAGCTTCTGGTCAACTGGCCGATGAAGACACTGTGCAGGGAAGACTGCAGAGGAATCTGTAAGAAATGCGGGAAGAATCTTAATGAAGGCGCCTGCAGCTGTGATACGGTGGAGTTGGATCCGAGAATGGCGGTCATAGCCGAGATATTTAAGAATAGTAATTAGAGGAGGTGTAACCTGTGTCTATTTGTCCTAAGAATAAATCTTCCAAGGGAAGAAGAGATAAGAGAAGAGCAAACTGGAAGATGAGTGCGATGAATCTCGTAAAGTGCAGCAAGTGCGGCGCTCTTATGATGCCTCATAGAGTTTGCAAGTCCTGCGGAAGTTACAACAAAAAGGAAATTATTTCCATGGACTAAGCTTGTAGAATGGTGAAAAAGGAAGTCACTGCAAGGCAGACTGAAAAATCTGCGAAGCGGCGGCTTCTTTTTTTATGCTTTTGCAAAAGCCTCTGATTGGGAATAATGACGGAAAAGAGAAAGATTTAGTATAGACTTTTTGGCAGAAATGAGGTACAATAGGTCCATCGGAATAATCAGCCGAGAGGATTTTATACTTTTAGGATGAGAGGGGAAAACATATGGACAAAAAAACGACAAGTATCGTAGCTTACATTACATGGATTGGACTTCTGATTGCATTTCTCGCAGGCGACAGAGAAGGCGCTAAGTTTTATTTGAACCAGGCGCTTGTTATCTGGGTTTTCAGCCTTCTGGGGCTTATTCCCTGCATAGGCTGGATATGGTCTGTTTTTATGCTGGTATGCTGGGTTATGGGATTGATTGCGGCGATTAATCAGGAAGAGAAGCCGGTTCCCCTGATTGGTAAGATTCAGCTTTTAAAATAAGGAAAATGAACGACAGAGATTATGCTTATTATATCAGTCTGGCTGTTGGAGGGATTCTGGCAGCCGGTCTGATTTTTTATTTTATCATAGGAAAAAATGCAATCCGGATTTTGCCATGTGCGATTTATCAGGCAACGGGAATCTACTGCCCTGCCTGCGGAGGAACACGCGCCTTTCTTGCGCTTTGCAGAGGGGATTTTCTGGCTTCGGTATATTATCACCCGATTGTGCTGTATACTCTGTTTCTGTATGGAGCTTTTATTCTGGAGGAGACAAGAGAGCGCCTGTTCCGGTGCAGAAGAAAAGTTCCGCTGGGATTCTGGCGCGGCTGTGTCCGGCTGGGTCTTGTGATTCTTCTGGGAAATATGGCTGTGAGAAATACTCTCAAATTCTGTTTTCAGCTTCCTTTGTAGGCGGAAGGTCGCAGAGGAGCGCCGGGAAGTTTTTGGAAACTCTCTGTGTCAGATAAGCTTCTGTTCACAGAACGAACATAATTTTCTGCTATGATGAATGATGAAACAGGCGGCAGACGGCTGCTGTCTGAGTTTAAATGAGCAGAAATGGTGGGAGGAGCATCTGTATGGATAAATTAAAGATTCTTGTGGTGGATGATGAAAGCAGGATGCGGAAGCTTGTCCGGGATTTCCTGATAAAGCAGAATTTTGAAGTGCTGGAAGCAGGAGACGGCGAGGAGGCGCTCGACGTCTTTTTCGAGACGGAAGGGATTGCCCTTGTAATCCTCGATGTAATGATGCCGAAGAAAGACGGATGGCAGGTCTGCAGGGAGATACGCGCTTATTCTGGTGTGCCCATCATTATGCTGACGGCAAAGACAGAGGAGCAGGACGAACTGCAGGGATTTGAGCTGGGAGTCGATGAATATATTTCCAAACCGTTCAGTCCGAAGATTCTTGTGGCAAGAGTGGAGGCAATTTTAAGACGGACGAACGCACGAAGCGCGGATGATGTGCTGAGAGCTGGCGGAATCGAGCTGGATAAGGCGGCGCATATCGTGACGATAGATGGAGAAAATCTTGATTTGAGCTTCAAGGAATTTGAGCTGCTGACGTATTTTATGGAAAATCAGGGGATTGCCCTGTCGAGGGAGAAGATTTTAAATAACGTTTGGAACTATGATTACTTTGGTGATGCCAGAACGATTGACACACATGTGAAGAAGCTCAGAAGCAAGCTGGGCGATAAAGGCGATCTGATTAAGACGATCTGGGGTATGGGCTATAAATTTGAGGCGTAGAGATGAGGCGGAAGATGAAACATTCAATTAAGCGCCAGATGGCAGGCATCTTTATAGGCGTCATGACAGGAACTTTTCTTTGCTGTGCGCTTGTAAATGTTCTTTTTTTGGAAAGATATTATCTTGCAAATAAGAAGAAAGACGTCCTGAGCGCCTATCATGTCCTGAATGAAGGGGCAGGCAGAGACAGGCTCAGTCAGGAAAGTTTTGCGGAGGAGCTGAACCTTATCTGCACGACGGACAATATTTCTATTTTCGTGATGGACAGCAGCGGAGAGCCGAAGCTGTGGACGCCGCGGGACTATGAGCTTTTGCAGAGAAAGCTGTACAGCTATATCTTTGAAGCGGAGGCAAGAAAGACGGTCATTCTTGAAAAGGGAGAACACTATGTTCTCAGAGAGACGAGGGGATATCTTTCGGAAGGAGATTACCTGGAGGTAGTCGGGATGCTGGATTCAGGAGAGCCGTTTATCATGCAGACGGCGCTTGAAAGCATCCGGGAGAGCGCAGATATTTCCATTCACTTTTTCCTCTATATTGCCTGTATTGCAGTTCTGCTCAGTTCTCTTCTGATCTGGTGGCTTTCAAGACGGATTTCCGAACCGATTCTGGAGCTTACAGACATTTCCAAACGGATGACGGAGCTTGATTTTGACGCAAAGTTTACATCGCCGGTACAGAATGAAATAGGGGTGCTGGGCGATCATATCAACCAGCTTTCTGAAAATCTGGAAAGAACCATTTCCGAGCTGAAGACTGCGAATAACGAGCTTCAGAAGGATATAGAAAAGAAGACCCAGATTGACGAGATGCGAAAGGAATTTCTTTCAAACGTATCCCATGAGCTGAAGACTCCGATAGCGCTGATTCAGGGCTATGCCGAGGGACTTAAGGAATGTATCAACGACGATGCGGAGAGCCGCGATTTTTACTGTGAAGTGATTATGGATGAAGCGGGAAAAATGAACGCGATGGTAAAAAATCTCCTTTCCTTAAATCAGCTTGAATTTGGAAACGACGTTGTTGCGATGGAAAGATTTGACATTGTTGCTTTAATACGAAATGTTTTAAATTCTGCAAATATATTGATGGAGCAGAAAGGAATCCGCCTGATTTTCAAGGAGACGCAGGAGATCTATGTCTGGGCTGACGAGTTCAAGGTGGAGGAAGTCGTCACCAACTACATCAGTAATGCAGTCAACCACTGTGATTACGATAAGGTGATAGAGGTAAAGGTGATAAAAGAGGAAGACAAGGTACGCGTCACGGTATTCAATACGGGCAATCCGATTCCGGAAGAAGAGCTTGATAAGGTATGGATTAAGTTTTATAAAGTAGACAAAGCCCGGACGAGAGAATATGGAGGAAGCGGAATTGGGCTTTCTATTGTAAAAGCGATTATGGAGTCGCTGCACAGGGACTGCGGCGTGAGAAATTATAGAAACGGCGTGGAGTTCTGGTTTGAGCTTGATGCAAAGGTGGGAAAATGATCAGAAAGCATATCTTTTTTACAGGCAGGGTACAGGGCGTAGGTTTTCGATATCAGTCGGCTGCGATTGCGCGCAGTATGGGTCTGACCGGCTGGGTCAGGAATCTTTCCGACGGACGTGTTGAAATGGAAGTTCAGGGGGAAGAGCCAAAGATTGCCCGCCTTATTCTTGAACTGAAAAATACTCCCTATATCCATATCGACAGAGCGGAGGCGGAGAATATTCCCTGCGATGAAAGCGAGAAAAAGTTCCAGACAAGATTTACGCACAGTATTTCATGAGAAGCGCCATTCGTAAAATCGCACTGCGTACTTATCGTGGCGGACGCCACTGTTTTACTCATAAACAGGCGCTCAGCTCATACAGATGTCCGCTTGCAAAAACATGCAAGCATGTTTTGTGCTTCCCGTACACTGTATGGCTGAACTGTTATTATAAAAATGAAAAAACCTGTTGACATTCCTGGAAAGGTATGATAAAGTAATCAAGCTGTCTCGTGAGACAGCACCGCACAGAAAACAACGAATTACTTTTTGAAAATGCTTTGAAAAAAGAAAATAAAAAAAGTTAAAAAAGTTATTGACAAACGAGTTCAGACATGATAACATAATCAAGCTGACTCGCGAGAGCGGGACAACAAAGGAAACGAACCTTGATAACTGAACAGTGTAAAACCTTGAAAATTCA
>CAUWNO010000053.1:0-13615 GCA_963559965.1 uncultured Lachnospiraceae bacterium
ATCAACTGCTATTTTCGAATGTCTTGTGTTTTAATTGTGCTCGTGCTCATTTGTTGGATTTATTATAGCATCGTTCTTTTTTCATATCAATAGACAGTTTTCACAGGATATTACTTATTTTTTTATCTATTTTTTACAATACAATCACCAAATTTGAGCTTTTACTACAGTCTGGAAAATAATTCATTTTATAGAACTAGACACGAGCACATTTTTCTGATATGCTATAAGTAAAGTGAGAAAACTATAGAATGCAGGGGGCAACAAACTGTGAGTGTTACTATCAAACAAATTGCTGAACTGGCAAACGTGTCTCGCGGCACCGTTGATAAAGTATTAAACAATCGTCCAGGCGTAAAGGCAGAGACTAAAGCAAAAATTCTTCAAATCGCCAAAGAATTAAATTATCAGCCCAATTTTCTCGGCAAAGCTCTGGTGCAGAGCAAGGAGCCTACAAAGCTTGGGATTATCCTAACGCCAGATTATAATCCATTCATTCAGGCTATTTTAAAGGGAATACGGCAGGCTACCGATGAATTCTCACCCTTCGGACTAAAAATTGATGTCAAAATGCTGACAACTTTAGACGCGCCCGAACTCGTCAGTCTTTTAAATGAAATGAGCATCACTGGTTACAACGGTATCGCTGTATTTCCAATCGATGATCCGCAGGTAAAAAGCAAGCTTAACCAACTGGCTGACAAAGGTATTGTAGTCATGACTTTCAATTCCCGCATTGATGGCATTCACGATCTGTGCTTCCTTGGACAGGATCATGTACAGGGCGGTGCAGCCGCAGGTGGTCTGATGGGGCATTTGCTACCGGATGGCGGTGAAATCGGTGTTATCATCAGTTCCACCAAGCTATCCTGCCATCAGTGCAGACTTAAGGGCTTTCAGCAGAAACTGGCTACCCGTTATCCCGACCTGCACATCGTAGATATTCAGGAAAATCAGGATCGTAAAGATGAGGCTTTTAAGTATACACTGGAATATTGTAACCGTCATCCGAACCTGAAAGGCATTTATATCACCGGAGGCGGTATTGGCGGTGTTGGTACAGCTCTGGATATTGCAGGAAAAGCCGGAAAAATTAAGGTTATCTGCCATGATCTGGTTCCGGATACGCTGACACTGCTCCAAAATGGTACGGTAGATTTTGCCATTGGTCAGAGTGCTACCAATCAGGGCTATCAGATTGTCAAAATTCTGTTTGATTATATTATCAAGAGGCAGAAACCCGCCTCCTATTACATTAAAGTACCTATCACTATCGCAACAGAAGATACTATTGACTGTTTTGAATAGTCTATCTCAAATAATCAAATATCCAATCTTATTTATATCCGAAAGGAACTGCCGATAGCAGCTCCTTTCGGATTCTTCACAAATAAAAAGCCATTCGATCAGCTCTGTCACTGAATCAAATGGCTTTTTATCACGTTTCATTTATCTGTTAGACAAAAACACAGATTTATTTGTAGTTTACGATCTTACCGAAGTCCGGCTTCAAAGCTGCTCCGCCTACCAGACCGCCGTCGATATCTGCCTGTGCAAACAGCTCGGGAGCTGTAGCTGCATTTACAGATCCGCCGTACTGAATGCGGATAGCTTCTGCTGTTGCCTCGTCATAAATCTCAGCGATGCATGCACGGATACCTGCACATACTTCCTGTGCCTGCTCTGTCGTAGCTGTCTTACCTGTTCCGATAGCCCAGATCGGCTCGTAAGCGATAACCGCTTCCTTTGCCTGGTCTGCTGTGATTCCCTGGAAGCCAACCTTAACCTGCTGACGGATAAAGTCCATGGTCACGCCCTGCTCTCTCTGTGTCAGAGTCTCGCCGCAGCACATGATCGGAGTCAGACCATGCTCGAATGCTTTGTGCATCTTCTTATTGATGTCTTCGTTTGTCTCACCGAAGTACTCTCTTCTCTCAGAATGTCCAAGAATTACATACTTTACGCCTGCGTCTGTCAGCATAGCCGGAGAAATCTCGCCTGTGTAAGCGCCCTTCTCCTCAAAGTACATATTCTCTGCTCCAACCTGGATGTTAGATCCTTTTGCAGCCTCTACAACCGGGATGATGTCGATAGCCGGAACGCAGAATACTACGTCTGCTTCCTCAGTAGCTACCAGCGGCTTTAACGTATTTACAAGCTCTACAGCTTCGCCGGGAGTCATATTCATTTTCCAGTTTCCGGCAATAATTTTCTTTCTAGCCATTTTTTTATTCTCCTTCAATTATAAAATTACTTACATATCGTCTGCAGCAGCAACGCCCGGAAGCTCCTTGCCCTCAAGGAATTCAAGGGATGCTCCGCCGCCTGTGGAAATATGGCTCATCTTATCTGCAAAGCCAAGCTGATTTACAGCCGCTGCGGAATCTCCACCGCCAATAATCGTAGTTGCGTCTGTCTCTGCCAGAGCCTGAGCTACAGCGATCGTTCCCTTTGCAAGAATCGGATTCTCAAATACGCCCATCGGTCCGTTCCATACAACAGTCTTTGCAGACTTCACAGCGTCAGCATAAAGCTCTGCTGTCTTTGTTCCGATATCAAGACCCATCTTATCTGCCGGAATCGCATTGGAATCTACTACAGATACCTCGATCTCAGCGTCAATGGGGTTCGGGAACTCAGAAGCGATTGTGGTGTCAATCGGAAGCAGAAGCTTCTTTCCAAGCTTCTCAGCCTTCTCCATCATTTCCTTACAGTAATCAATCTTCTCCTCGTCTACAAGAGAGGTTCCAATCTCATATCCTTTTGCTTTCAGGAAGGTATAAGCCATTCCGCCGCCGATAATCAGCGTATCGCACTTCTCCAGAAGGTTTGCGATTACGTTCAGCTTGTCTGCAACCTTTGCTCCGCCAAGGATTGCCACGAAAGGTCTTACCGGATTCTCTACCGCATTTCCAAGGAAAGCGATCTCTTTCTGCATCAGGTATCCTACTGCACACTCGCCGCCTTTAGCGCGTACAAACTTTGTCACGCCTGCAACAGATGCATGTGCTCTGTGGGAAGAACCGAATGCGTCGCATACATATACGTCGCAGAGTTCTGCAAGCTCTTTGGAGAACTCTTCGCCGTTCTTTGTCTCTTCTTTTCCACGGAAACGTGTATTCTGAAGAAGTACAACGTCTCCCTCGTTCATAGCCGCTACAGCAGCTGTGGCAGCTTCGCCTGTTACATTGTAATCAGCTACGAAGTTTACCGGCTTTCCAAGCTTCTCTGCCAGTCTCTCTGCTACCGGAGCCAGAGACTCTCCCTCGTTCGGACCATTCTTTACCTTTCCAAGATGTGAGCAGAGGATCACCTTTCCGCCGTCGTTCATCAGCTTCTGGATCGTCGGAAGAGCTGCCTTGATACGCGTCTCGTCTGTAATCTTTCCGTCTTTGAGCGGTACGTTAAAATCGCATCTTACAAGAACGCGTTTTCCTTTTACGTTGATATCATCAACCGATTTCTTATTCAATCCCATTTTATTGTTCCTCCTGTATTCATTTGCGGCGGGATACGGGCTCCCGTCTGTAAAAACAGTCTTAGTGCGTCAAAAACAAAGGGTCCGGTCCAAAGACCGGACCCTTAAAGGTCTTAACTCACAACAGACAGTCTGTCTTGTCTGCCAATCTGCTTATGCAAGCTCTGCAAAGTACTTGATTGTACGAACCATCTGAGATACGTAGGAGTTCTCATTGTCATACCAGGAAACAACCTCTACCTGAGTCTTTCCGTCCGGAAGCGGAGAAACCATAGTCTGAGTTGCATCGAACAGAGAACCATATCTCATACCAACGATATCGCTGGATACGATCTCATCCTCAGTATATCCGTAGGACTCAGTCTGAGCTGCCTTCATAGCTGCGTTGATCTCTTCCTTTGTTACAGCCTTGTCAACTACTGCGAACAGAAGAGTTGTGGAACCTGTCGGGGTCGGAACACGCTGAGCAGCTCCGATAAGCTTTCCGTTCAGCTCCGGAATAACAAGTCCGATAGCCTTTGCAGCACCTGTGCTGTTCGGAACGATGTTGATAGCGCCTGCGCGGCTTCTTCTCAGATCGCCCTTTCTCTGCGGTCCGTCAAGGATCATCTGATCGCCTGTGTAAGCGTGGATTGTACACATGATACCGGACTCGATCGGAGCCAGCTCGTTCAGAGCCTTAGCCATCGGAGCCAGGCAGTTTGTTGTACAGGAAGCTGCGGAAATAACAGTATCCTCTTTTGTCAGAGTTGTGTGGTTTACATTGTATACGATAGTCGGAAGATCGTTTCCAGCCGGAGCGGAGATAACAACCTTCTTAGCTCCTGCTGTGATGTGTGCGGAAGCCTTCTCCTTGGATGTGTAGAATCCTGTACACTCCAGAACTACGTCAACGTCCAGCTCGCCCCAGGGAAGCTCTGCTGCGTTAGCCTTTGCGTAAATCTTGATCTCCTTGCCATCAACGATGATGGAGTCCTCTGTTGCAGAAACAGTATCTGCCAGAGCGTACTTACCCTGAGAAGAATCATATTTTAATAAGTGTGCAAGCATCTTCGGGCTTGTCAGGTCGTTGATTGCAACTACCTCATATCCCTCTGCTCCAAACATCTGTCTGAAAGCCAGTCTGCCGATACGTCCGAAACCGTTAATCGCTACTTTTACTGCCATTTTTCAATTCCTCCTAAAAGTGAATTTAGTTATTTTCTTGTGGGCGCACCTATATTTGGAAGTGCCCAGCCTGTTTTTATTGTACCGAATCCGATGCAAAAAAGCAAGTCCAATTTCTAAATTTGTTCATTGTTTATCCGTTTTTGTCATATCGGAAAATCCCAGCGCTGTTTTGACCTTGTCATTGTCTATTTTTTCAGCTAAAATGAGGGTAATCTATGAGCCGAAAAAGGAGAATTGCCATATGCTTCCAGATTTTCATCTTCATTCGCATTTTTCAGGAGACAGCGACGCCGCTCCGGAAGAAATCATCCTGTCCGCCCGGCAGAAGAAAGTCCCTTTTCTCTGCTTTACCGATCACTTTGATCCGGACTATCCTTCCAAAAATGTCAGCTTCGATCTGAATCTGGATGCGTACTTTACCGGACTGAGGCGTCTGAAAGCTCTTCAGGACTCCGGACCTGAAATCCTCATCGGAGCGGAGCTTGGTCTTCAGCCTCACCTTGGAGACTTCTTTCGCAGCCGCCTTTCCGGATATTCCTTTGATTTTCTGATAGGTTCCACGCATCTTGTAGACCGGGCAGATCCTTACTATCCTTCTTTCTGGGAAGGACGTGACGTCACAGCCTCTGTCCGCCTCTATCTTGAAACAACGCTCGAAAATATCTGCGCCTTCGACGGCTTCGATGTGTATGGGCATCTGGACTATATTATCCGCTATATTCCCTCAGCTTCCCGGCAGAAATCATACTCTCTTTCTGAATTCTCCGATCTGAGCGGACTTGTGGACGAGATTTTAAAGCTGCTCCTTGATAAGGGCAAGGGTCTGGAGGTCAATACCGGCGGCTTTCGTTCCGGGCTTTCACAGCCCAACCCTTCTGCCGGTATTCTGCGCCGCTACCGTGAGCTTGGCGGTGAAATTCTGACTGTCGGCTCCGACGCTCATTCGCCGGAACAAATCGCCTCTCACTTTGAAGAGACAGCTGAATTCATCCGCTCCTGCGGCTTTCGCTATATCACAATCTTCCAAAACAGAAAACCGGAATTTCTTCCGGTTTAAATCTCTGAAAGGGCGGGAAAATCTCGCCCCTTTCTCTTTATAAAAGCATTTTATCGGATAATCGTCCCTCCGCCGAGCACATATTCCCCGTCATAAAAGACAACCGCCTGTCCGGGCGTCACTGCCCGCACCGACTGTTCAAATTCCACGCGCACTCTGTCTGGATCTTCCCTGTAAATAACACAGGGAGTTCCCTGATGGTTGTAGCGTATCTTTGCAACGGCTCTCTGCCCGTCCTCAATCTCTTCCTTCGACATGCTGTTCAGACGCACAGCGCGCAGCTCTCTTGTAAACACATCCTCCTGCTCTCCTATGACGACCTCGTTTGTCTCCGGACGTATCTCCGTCACAACTACGCGGCGTCCCATCGGAAGGCCAAGTCCCCGGCGCTGCCCTACGGTATAATGAATAATTCCTTTGTGACGGCCCAGAACCGTACCATCTGCCAGTACGAAATTCCCCTCTTCCATAGGATGCCCCACAGTTCTCTCAATAAATCCTGCATAATCCTGATCCGGCACAAAGCAAATTTCCTGGCTGTCAGGCTTTCCCGCCGTATTAAGTCCCAGCTCTTCTGCCATTTTCCGTATCTCATCCTTGGAATAGGCTCCCACAGGCATCAGCGTATGCGCCAGCTGATCCTGCGTAAGATTATAAAGAGCGTAGGTCTGATCCTTCGCTGCCGTGACAGAACGGCGGATTGCATAACGTCCATTCGGAAGCCTGTCAATTCTGGCATAATGTCCTGTGGCAATATAGTCCGCGCCTATCTCCATGCTCCTGCTAAGGAGAGCCTCCCACTTTACATATCTGTTGCAGGCAATACAGGGATTGGGCGTTCTTCCTGCCAGATATTCCGCCACAAAATAATCAATCACGGATTTTTTGAAATCCGCTTTAAAATTCATTACATAATAAGGAATGTCCAGCTGCTGCGCCACACGCCGGGCGTCATCTACAGCCGACAGGCCGCAGCAGCCGCCGTTCTCTTCCTGAACAGCCGGCTCCTCGTCCTGCCAGATCTGCATTGTGACGCCGATGACGTCATAGCCTTCTTTCTTCAGAATCCAGGCGGCTACTGAGGAATCCACGCCGCCGGACATTCCCACTACTACCTTCTTTTTTTCCATTCGTTCTGCGAATTCCCCTTCCGCGGATTAATATTCTTCCGCCTCTTCCTCTTCGCCTTCATGAATATCAGACTTCGGCTTTGCAAGACCTTCAATCTTAATTCCGTGCTTTTCCGCATAATCCCAGAGAGCCGCGTGAATCGCCTCCTCTGCAAGCAGAGAACAGTGCACCTTCACAGGCGGAAGCCCGTCAAGTGCCTCCATTACCGCTTTATTCGTTACCTGAAGAGCCTCCTGTATCGTCTTTCCCTTTACAAGCTCTGTCGCCATGCTGCTTGTCGCCACAGCGGCTCCGCAGCCGAAGGTCTTAAACTTGCAGTCCTGAATCACGCCGTTCTCGTCAATGTCAAGATACATCCGCATAATGTCTCCGCATTTGGCGTTTCCGACTGTTCCGACTCCGCTGGCGTTCTCTATCTCTCCTACATTCCGGGGATTCTGAAAATGGTCCATTACTTTTTCACTGTACATATATTTTCTCCTCTTTCTGCACTTTTACGGCGCGTCATTTTTACGCTTTCTTTTTCATAAAGTCCTCATAAAGCGGGGACATATTTCTGAGTTTTTCAATAATTGTTTTCAGCGTCTCTACTACGAAATCCAGCTCTTCCTTCGTCGTCTCCTCGCTCAGCGTCAGCCGCAGAGAGCCGTGAGCAATCTCATGTGGTAGTCCAATCGCCAGAAGGACATGCGACGGATCAAGAGAGCCTGATGTACAGGCTGAGCCGGAAGAACCACAGATTCCTTCCATATCCAGCATAATAAGAAGGGATTCTCCCTCTATAAACTGGAAGCTGAAATTCGCGTTATTCGGAAGACGGAGCGTTCTGTGCCCATTCAGGCGCGTAAACGGAATCTCCTTAAGCACGCGTTCAATCAGATAGTCGCGAAGCTCTCTTTCTTTTGCCGTTCTCTCCTCCATCGTCGCCGCCGCACGTCTTGCTGCCGCTCCGAGACCTACGATACCCGGCACATTCTCCGTACCCGCACGGCGCTTTCTCTCCTGTGCGCCGCCATGGATAAAGGAGCGGATCTTCACTCCCTTTCTAATATAAAGGAAGCCGATTCCCTTCGGTCCGTTCAGCTTATGACCGCTTGCGCTGAGCATGTCGATATGACATTCGTCCACATTGATAGGAAGCTGGCCAAATGCCTGTACAGCATCTGTATGAAAAAGAATACCGTTCTCCTTCGCAATCTCTCCAATCTCTTTGATGGGCTGCACTGTTCCAATCTCATTGTTGGCAAACATCACGGAAATCAGGATCGTCGTCGGACGAATCGCCTTCTTAAGCTCCTCCAGCTTCACCACTCCGTTTTCGTCCACATCAAGATAGGTAACCTCTATTCCGTGCTTCTCCAGCCACTGCGCCGTATGAAGAATAGCGTGATGCTCGATCTTTGTGGTAATAATATGATTTCCTTTATTTTTATAGCACTCTGCCACAGCCTTCAAAGCCCAGTTGTCCGACTCGCTTCCTCCGGCTGTGAAATAAATCTCTTCCGTCTGTGCTCCGAGTATCTGCGCGATAGATTCACGCGCCTCTGTGACCGCCTTCTTGCTTTCCCCCGCCAGGCTGTACACACTGGAAGGATTACCGTAATGCTCCGAAAAATACGGCAGCATCGCCTCTACCACCTCCGGCGCCGTCCTTGTCGTCGCCGCATTATCCAGATAAATCAGTTTCTTCATGGTTCCCGTCTCCTTATTAATTGATACAGCAGGATCCGACGGCTCCTGTCTCGTCCCGCATGCTCTTACTCTCCTCTATCAGACGATCAAGCTTAATCTCATCTACCGTCTGATTAATACTGTCATTAATCTTCTGCCACACATACTTCGTAACGCAGAACTCCGAACCTCCGCAGGAATTATCCTCCTCAAGTCCCGGACACTTTACCGCGTCAAGGCTGCCCTCCAGCGCCCTTAAGATATCTCCAACTGATATCTCCGAGGCAGGTCTGGCAAGCTTATAGCCTCCCCCCGCTCCGCGCACGCTCTTTACGAGTCCCGCCTTGCGCAGCCTTGCAATCAGCTGCTCCAGATAACTCTCTGAAATCTGCTGTCTGGCAGAAATACTGGCGATCGAAGCCGCCTCATTTTCACTGTATATAGCCAAATCAATCAGCGCCCGAAGTCCATATCTTCCTTTCGTAGACAACTTCATTCCATCACCTCGCATTCAATTCCGAGCATTTTAATCGGATTTCTACTGGATAATACCACCGCAGCGCGGTTCTGTCAAGACTATTTGCCGAATATATTCTTAGTGCAGTGTATTCTTCAGGAGGAAGCCATGAGCAGAAAAAAACATCCTCTGATAACCGGAACCCTGATTCTGACTGCCGCCGGAATTCTGACACGGCTTATCGGTTTTTTTTATAAGATATTCCTCAGCCGCACCATCGGTGCGGAAGGCATCGGTATTTACCAGATGATTTTCCCCATTTACGGCGTCTGCTATGCACTGACCGCATCCGGCACCGAGATTGCCGTTTCACGTTTTGTGTCGATGGAGATCGGGCGCGGAAACAGCCGCAGCGCCCGCTGTGTCCTGCACATTGGTCTTTTTTTCACGCTCTCTCTTTCTTTTGCCGCCTCCTTTTTTCTCTATCGCTATGCTGATCTGGCAGCCCTGTATCTTCTGCACGAGCCGCGCTGTCAGAAGCTTCTGCGCATCATGGCGCTGACCATCCCCTTCGGCGCCTGCCATTCCTGTATTGCAGGTTACTATTACGGGCTGAAAAAAGCCGGAATTCCTGCCGCCGCGCAGCTTTTTGAACAAGTTGTCCGCGTGACAGCCGTCTTTCTCATTTACCGGGTCTCTCTTGCGGAAGGGCGTACCCTGACGCCCGCAGCCGCTGTCACAGGACTCGTCCTGGGCGAATTTGCCTCCCTGCTTTTCAGTCTCTTTGCCCTCTCCGGCTCCCGCCCTGCAAAAAAGGACCCAAGTCAAAGCTCCTGCCCTGTCGACTCTCTTTTCCGCAGTATGCTTCTGACAGCTCTCCCTGTCACAGGAAACCGCGTATGTGTCAATCTTCTCTCCAGCGCGGAGGCTGTCCTTCTCCCTTTCACTCTGCAGCAGTACGGACTGGACGCCGGGCGCGCCTTAAGCGTCTACGGCACGCTTACAGGCATGTCCATGTCTTTTATTCTTTTTCCAAATGTTCTGACAAACGCCGTCTCTGTCATGCTTCTTCCCTCTGTATCAGAATCCCAGGCAGCCGGGGAGACAAGGCAGCTTGTCCGCACTGTGAGAAAAACCGTCTCCTTTTGTATTCCTCTCGGCGTATTCTTCACCGTGTTTTTTCTCTTTTTCGGAAAACTCCTGGGACGCCTCTTCTTTAAAAGTGAACTGGCAGGCGATTTTATCATCACCCTCGCCTGGATCTGCCCCTTCCTCTATCTGAACGGAACACTTCACAGTATTCTGAACGGGCTTGGGAAAACGGGCGCAGGCTTCTTCAACAACCTGACGGGAATTCTAATCCGCATTTTCTTTGTGCTTGCCTTTGTCCCTCATATCGGAATCCAGGGATACCTCTGGGGACTCCTTGCCAACCAGCTTTTTGCCGCCGTCCTCAATCTTCTTTCCCTGAAAGAGTATCTGTAATCGGTTCAGCCAGAAGAAACTGTACCGCCGGGCTGCTGCGCATATCTCTGTTCTCCCGAAAAATATGCGTGACTTTTTCCGATTCCTGTATTATGATGGAATAGCGTATAAGCATCGCAGGCTTCGTCTGCGCTGTGTACAAAAAAGCGCAATACAAAACGCCGCGTCGGCGCTTAAGCCGCGCCGCAGGCAAAATGAGGAGAATGAAATATGGGATTTGATTTTATCCAAAAGCTTCCTACCCCGCAGGAAACACGCGAACTCTATCCCGTACCGCCCCGGGCGGCTAAAATAAAGACAGAGCGCGATAAGGAAATCCGAGACGTCTTTACGGAGAAGTCTGACAAATTTCTCGTGATTGTCGGACCCTGTTCCGCTGATAATGAAGAGGCTGTCTGCGACTATGTCAGCCGCCTCGTTCCCGTACAGGAGAAGATAAAGGACAAGGTTCTTATTATCCCCCGTATCTACACCAACAAGCCGCGCACCACGGGAGACGGCTACAAGGGCATCATGCACCAGCCTGATCCGGAGAAAAAGCCGGACCCTCTGGCAGGCATTATTGCTCTGCGCCGTATGCATATCCGCGCCATAGAAGAATCCGGACTGACAGCAGCCGACGAGATGCTCTACCCTGAAAATCTGCGCTATGTCATGGATTTTCTTTCCTATGTAGCCATTGGAGCGCGCTCCGTAGAGAATCAGCAGCACCGCCTTGTTTCCAGCGGAATCGACGTTCCCACCGGAATGAAGAATCCGACCAGCGGCGATTTTTCCGTTATGCTGAACTCCGTCTACGCCGCACAGAACGGTCATTCCTTTATCTACCGGGGATGGGACGTCCAGACCTCCGGAAACGATCTGGCTCATGTTGTCCTGCGCGGTTCCGTCAATGAGCGCGGCGTCTCGATTCCGAATTATCATTATGAGAATCTCCGGGAGCTTCTTGAGCTTTACAACGCCAGAGATCTTAAGAATCCTGCCTGCATCGTAGACGCAAACCACAACAACTCCAACAAGCAGTATAAGGAGCAGATCCGTATTGTAAAAGAGGTTCTGCACAGTCGCTCCTGCTCCGACGATATCCACCGCCTTGTAAAGGGCGTTATGATTGAAAGCTATATCGAAGAAGGCTGTCAGAGTATTCACGATCATATCTACGGAAAATCAATTACCGATCCCTGTCTCGGGTGGAAGGACACAGAGCGTCTTCTCTACGAGATTGCCGAACGGTGCTGATATCAGGAACAGCAGCTTCTTTTGCTTTGTGCGAACCGTAACAGGAATGAGCTGCACGCAAAAATCCGAAAGGAATCCCAAAACAAAAGGAATCCTTCCGGATTTTTATTTTATCTTCTAAATTCCGCTGCATCCTGTTCTTTATCCTCTCGGATGCGCGCTTGCATAAGCTCTTCTTGAACGGTTTGCATACATCATCGTTGTCGAAACGTCCGAATGTCCGAGCATTTCCTGTACCAGATGAATATCCGCGCCATTGTCCACCAGATGCGCCGCAAAGGAATGACGCAGCGTATGGGGCGTAATCTCCATCTCAATACCTGCCTGCTTTACATACTGGCGCAGAAGCTTCCAGAAGCCCTGTCTGCTCATGCCGCTTCCGGAACAGTTCGGAAAAAGAATTCCGCAGTCCTGCGCCCCCGTCAGCGCGCTTCTCGCCTCTTTCATATACTGCTCCAGAGCCTTTCTCGCTTTAGAACCGAAGGGAACAATACGCTGTTTGTTCCTGTCCCGGCATACGATATAGTCAAGCTTCCAGTTCACATCCTCTGTACGCAGAGAAATCAGCTCCGTCACACGGATTCCCGTCGCATAGAGAAGCTCCAACATCGCCTTGTCGCGCATTCCCTTCGGCGTGCGGACGCAGGGCTGCTCCAGAAGCCTGTTTACCTCATCCACTGACAGAATATCAGGCAGCTTCTTTTCTACCTTCGGCGCTTTCAGATTCTCCGCCGGGTCCTGTACAATATTGCCCTCTTTCCACATATACAGATAAAAGCACTTCATCGACGCAATACTGCGCGATACAGCAGCCGCCGACATTCCCTTCTCCTCCAGCTCAAGAATATAGGAATTCAGATTCGTCTCTGTAACATCCCGCGCCTTCTCCACCTGATGCGTGTGAAGATATCTCATCATTTTCATCAAATCTCTCTGGTAAGAAAGCTCCGTATTCACAGAAGTCTTCTTTACATTGTGCAGATAAGACACAAAGCCCTTAATCTCTTGTTCCATATAACGTATAACCCCTCGTACTGCCGTATCTCATTCTCCCCAAAAGGGGATTGAATCCCATTATAGTAAGAAAAAATCAGAAAATCAATGGCATTTTTCCCGTCCAAAGTCCTGATTTCCAGGCTTTTTTTCATTTTCTACAAGATGTTGTTCTGCGTCTTTTTTACGCACACCAAATATTGTAAAGGTAAACATAAAAAATTTTTATAAAATCCTCTAAAGCCTTCTCAGCACGGTTTTCAAAAACGCCGGATTTACATAACTTTCCAGCCACGCCCCCGCCATGAAAAGAATCAGACCGATGAGCCAGACTGCCAGATACTGATAAAGAACAGAACGCGTCCTCCATTCCCTCCCCGATGACATGAGACAGACGCGGCGAAGCAGCCAGCCGCATGCCGGTACATAGAGAACAAAATGAGGAAGGGCGCTGACCATACACAACAAAATTCCGGAAGCTCCCATCTTCATCGCTGCCGTCGTGACGGTAATGCCAAGGGAAGCCCCAAGCCAGATAAGGGCGGCATATACCGCCGCAGTCCCTACAACCGTCAGACCGGCAAGCCAGATTCCCGTAAATGCCCAGAGACGCGATTTCAGAGTATAGACAAAAAGCTCCTCCGACGCAAACTCGATCTGCTGGTATCTTGAAAAAAAGTAGGTGCTCATCAGGGTTGTCTCATGTACAGCCGCACTTCCGAACAGCACGATATAAAGCACTCCCGCCGCAAAACCCGAAAGAAAAAGCGTAAGGAAGGGGCTGCGGCTTCTTATTTGTAGTCCCTTCATACAAAGAACCTCCCATACACTGACAGTGTATGAGAGGTTTCTTCCAATCATGCCTTATTTTACAGATTCTTTTATTTTACAGATTCCGCTTTTTCATAACATGCCTGGCACGCTTTCATAACCG
>CAUWNO010000054.1:0-12975 GCA_963559965.1 uncultured Lachnospiraceae bacterium
TGCATCACTGAAATCAGCAAAGCAGCATGCTGCCGGACGGGGGCTGGATGTCGAAAAAAGAGAGAAAGATTCCTCTTCTATGCGCCCTGATTTGACAAATTTTGCGCAGCCCCTTCTCTATAATGAAGGACAGAAAGAAGGTGGACTGTGTATTACACGCTGTACATAGATGAACTCTTTCTGGAAAATCTGCTTTTGGATTATTTCCTTTTGACAGTGATTGGAAGGGTGCTGAAGCTGCCTGCCGGTCGGCTGCGGAGACTTTTGGGAGCGGCTCTGGGAAGTCTGGGACTCTGTCTTCTCTATGTGTTTTCTCTGGAGCGGACATGGATTGGAGCGGTACTGCTTTACGGAGCGATTGCCGGGCTTATGGTAGGGGTGGGACTTCATCCGGGAAGCCGGGGTCTTTTTGGCAAAGCCGCCGTACTGCTGTATCTGTGCAGCTTTCTTCTGGGGGGAATTTTTCAGTGGCTGCAGACCGGTTTTTCTGTTCCGGCGTATCCGTTTTTATTCTTTTCCCTTATAAGCTTCTGGATTCTGTCTGCGGGGATGAACTGGCTGATGCGGCTTCAGAGGAAGGAAAGCAGGACCGCGAGGGTGACGCTGTATTTCCATGGAAGAAACGTCTGTCTTAAGGGCCTTTTTGACACAGGAAACGCGCTTCGTGACCCTGTATTCGGAAAGCCTGTGAACATTCTGGAGGAAAAAAGACAGAAAGAACTGTGTCAGGAGGAAGAGGTGATTTTTTACCCGATTCCTTTTCACAGCATCGGAAAAAGCCATGGGCTTCTTCCGGCGTTTTATGCAGATTCCATGAGGCTGGAGCTGCCGGACGGAAGGCAGTATGAGATAAGCCGGCCTCTGTTGGGCGTTACAAAAGAACCACTTTCTTCTGAAAAAGAATACGAAATCATACTGCATCCGGAGACTGTACAGGAAACGGCAGAGACGGGGCAGGAATCATTTTAGGAGGAAAGAAAATTATGCTGATTAAAGTGGCGATTCCCAATCAGGTTCAGTTGAAGCTCGTACCCCGGTTTCCTACGCTTCTTGTGGGAAAACAGAACGATATTCACTATATCGGAGGAGCAGAGGTTCTTCCGGCTCCGCTTGACGCGGAAGAAGAGGCGCAGGCGATCCGGGAGCTGGGGACAGAGACGGGAAATGCGGCGCGTTCGCTTCTGATAGAACATAATCTGAGACTGGTGGTGTACATAGCAAAAAAATTCGATAATACGGGCGTAGGTGTGGAAGATCTGATTTCTATCGGGACGATAGGGCTTATTAAGGCGATCAATACCTTTAACAGCGGAAAGAATATCAAGCTTGCCACCTATGCTTCCCGCTGTATTGAAAATGAGATTCTGATGTATCTCAGAAGAAATAATAAGACCCGTCTTGAGGTGTCGATTGACGAACCGCTGAATGTGGACTGGGATGGAAATGAGCTTCTGCTTTCTGACATTCTCGGAACCGACGAGGATGTGATTTATAAGGATATTGAGAATGAAATGGAACGTAAGCTTCTTGATCAGGCGATTCAGAAGCTTTCTGAAAGGGAACGCACCATCGTAGAGCTGCGTTTCGGACTGAAAAATCCGCTGGGACAGGAGATGACGCAGAAAGAGGTTGCCGATCTTCTGGGAATTTCTCAGTCCTATATTTCCCGTCTGGAGAAAAAAATTATCCGCAGGCTGAAAAAGGAAATTCTGAAATACGAATAGCGCGTATCAGCAGAGCTTAAGATAGCTTCTCATATTCTTCAGAGCGTTTTTTTCGAGGCGGCTGACCTGAGCCTGAGAGATCCCGATTTCTTCGGCGACTTCCATCTGAGTTTTGCCTTGGAAAAAGCGCATCTGAATAATATGATTTTCGCGTTCAGGAAGCTTTTTCATCGCTTCAGAAAGAGAAAGCTCCTCGATCCACAGCTCTTCTCTGTTTTTCTTGTCGCTGATCTGATCCATGACATATAAAGTGTCGCCGCCCTCCGTATAGACAGGCTCGTAGAGGCTGACAGGACTCTGGATGGCGTCGAGGGCAAATATGATTTCTTCGCCGGGAATTCCGATTTCCTCTGCAATCTCGCTGATAGTAGGTTCTTTTGCGTCTCTCCGTGTCATATCTTCTTTTGCATAGATAGCCTTGTAGGCGGTGTCGCGAAGAGAACGGCTGACGCGGATGGCGTTGTTGTCGCGCAGATAGCGGCGGATTTCTCCGATAATCATGGGGACAGCATAGGTAGAAAATTTGACGCCAAGCTGATCGTCGAAATTGTCGATGGCTTTCATAAGACCGATACATCCTATCTGGAAAAGATCGTCCGGATTTTCGCTGCTTGAAGAAAAGCGTTTGATGACGCTTAAGACGAGGCGCAGGTTGCCTTTGATATACAGTTCCCGCGCCTCCTGGTCTCCCTGTGTAATTCTTTTCCATAAAGCCTCTTTTTCTTCTGCTTTCAGAAGCGGAAGCTTCGCTGTGTTCACTCCGCATATTTCCACTTTGTTCAGTGCCATTCTGCCGTAATCCTCCTGTCCGATGCTGATACTTACAAGATTTCCGAAAGAGATTTTTCTATACGCGGACAGAAGAAAATAAAAAAAATAATAGCCCTTGACAGGAGAAAAGAAGGAGGATCTGGCAGAGGCTGTTTCTGTTTTGCACAGAACCTTGAAAAATAAAGACAAAAGAACGGCTTAAGACTTCCCGGGCGGAGTCTTTTTTTCTGTGTCGGCGTCCACAAGAATAATGTCGGGACCGATCTGCCTGATTTTGCACCAGGGAATTTCGCATTCGGAATCTTTTCCGAGGATGCCCCAGAGCTTGTCACCGGCAGAGGTTATAAGAGAGAGAATACAGCCGTTTTTCGGGTCGAAAATCAGATCCGAGACACGGCCGAGACGTTTGCAGTCGCGGATATTGATGACGTCCTTTTCACGCAGCTCGCAGAAGGTCATAAGAAGGTTCCTCCGTAAGACGTTTTCTGTTTTATCCTATGCGGAAGCGGAAGGGGAAAGTACATCGGGAAGCGATATGCAGGGGGAAAAGTATATTGGGAAGCGATATGGTTTGACAGCAGGAAAGAAAATGTAATATACTGTTTCTATATGGCTGCAGTCTGTTCTGCAGCTGAGAAGACAGCGGGAGGATAGGATATGAAGTGTCCATTTTGCAGCCAGGAAAATACGAGAGTCATTGATTCAAGACCGGCAGACGACAACTGCTCGATTCGCCGCAGACGACTCTGCGACGCCTGCGGAAAGCGGTTTACAACTTATGAAAAGATAGAGACGATCCCTGTCATTGTGATTAAGAAGGATAATAACAGAGAGCCTTACGACAGAAGCAAGATAGAAGACGGAATTCTGCGCGCCTGCCATAAGCGCCCTGTGCCTCTTAAGGAGATCAATGCGGTCATCGACGCTATAGAGAGCGATATTTTTAACCGCGAAGAGCGGGAAATTGCCAGCAGCGAGATAGGGGAGATGGTCATGGAGAAGCTCAAAGACCTCGACTCGGTTGCATACGTCCGTTTTGCTTCTGTATACAGAGAGTTTAAGGATGTGAGCACTTTTCTGAGCGAACTGAAGAAGATGCTGGACAAGTAGAAGTCCGAAAGAAAGCGGAAGGGGAGAGAGACGGCTCTCCCAGACAGACCAGAGAGAAGAAGTCAGAGGAGGAAAGGCTTTGTTTCAGGCATTTTACCCAAAGGAATACCGGGATTCGACCTATACAACAGATTTTCAGAAACTTTATCAGGAAGGCTACAGGGGAATCCTGTTTGACGTGGACAATACGCTTGTGCCCCACGGCGCTCCGGCCACGGAAGAGAGTGTGGAGCTGTTTCGCAGACTCCATGAAATGGGATTTTCGACCTGCCTTATTTCCAATAACAAGGAACCGAGGGTGACGCCGTTTGCCGATGCGATGGAGACGCCCTATGTGTATAAAGCAGGAAAGCCGAAGCGTTCCGGTTATCAGAAGGGTATGGAGATCATGGGAACGGGAACGCAGAACACACTTTTTATCGGAGATCAGCTGTTTACAGATGTCTGGGGAGCGAATCGGGCGGGGCTGTATTCTATCCTTGTAAAGCCGATAGATCCGAAGGAGGAGATTCAGATTGTCCTCAAAAGATATCTGGAAAAAATCGTCCTGTTCTTTTATGAAAGGAGAAAACAGAAATGATGAAGAGACAAAAACAGGCAGAACAGATTTTAAGAGAACATCAGGTGGACGCTGTTTTGGCGGCGCTTCCGGCGAATATCCGCTATCTGAGCGGTTTTGTGGGATCGGAGAGCTATCTTTATTTTTCAGAGAAGCAGCAGGTAATTTTAACGGACAGCCGCTATACGCTGCAGGCGGAACAGGAGGCGAAGGGCTGTTCTGTCAGGACAATAAGCAGTGGGCGCGGTTACGCAGTGCTTCTGGAAGAGCTGCTGGAAGAAGATAAAATCACGCGGCTTGGATTTGAGGATGGAGCGATGCTTTATCAGACAGTAAGAGAACTTCAGGAAGAGACAAAGCTTGGGGCAGAAAACTGGGTGATGCTTGGAAGTGCTCTTGACGGTCTGCGCGTCATCAAAAATGAGGAAGAGCTTGCATGGATGGAACGGGCGGAACAGATAGGAGACGAGGCGTTTTCCTATATTCTCGGCGAGCTTCGTCCGGGAATCAGCGAGCTTGAGGTTGCGGCAAAGCTTGAATATTTTATGAGAAGCAACGGGGCAGAAAAGGTAAGCTTTGACGCTATCGTGGCGTCCGGACTGAATTCGGCGATGCCTCATGCAGTGCCGACAGGCAAGCTTCTGGAAAAAGGAGATTTTGTAACGCTTGATTTTGGCTGCAAATATCAGGGATACTGTTCAGACATGACAAGGACTGTCGTAATAGGAAAAGCAGACAGCCGGCAGAGAGAGATTTATCAGATTGTGCTGGATGCCCAGCTTGCGGCTCTTGAAGGTCTTCGCCCCGGCATGACGGGAGCAGAGGGAGATCGTCTTGCCAGAGAAGTGATAGAAAAAGCAGGATACGGACAGTATTTCGGACATGGACTCGGACATTCCGTAGGGCTTGAGATTCATGAGAAACCGGCTCTTTCCATGAAGGATCAGACCGTGCTTTGCCCCGGCATGATTGAGACGGTGGAACCGGGAATTTATATTCCGGGCTTCGGCGGAGTCCGCATCGAGGATATGGTAGTTTTGACAGAGACAGGTATCCGAAACCTTACTTCGTCGCCAAAAGAGCTGATTGAGGTATAAAAGGGCTTGAAAAAGAGCTTGTTTTATTATAAAATGAATGTAGGTGACTGTTGAGATAAACAGTTGCAAATTAAATTTGCTTGCGCAGGAGGAAAGCTGCGCTTAAGACGCTAGGAGGAAGATTTAAGAATGATTTCAGCAGGAGATTTTAGAAACGGCATTACGCTTGAGATTGAAGGAAACGTATATCAGATTATGGAGTTTCAGCATGTAAAGCCGGGTAAAGGCGCAGCTTTCGTAAGAACAAAGCTGAAAAATATTATCAACGGCGGCGTGGTAGAGAAGACCTTCCGTCCGACTGAGAAGTTCCCGGCAGCGAGAATCGATCGTGTAGAGATGCAGTATCTGTATTCTGACGGAGATCTGTTCCACTTTATGAACACAGAGACGTACGATCAGATTGCGCTGAACGCAGAAGATATCGGAGATTCCCTGAAGTTTGTAAAAGAGAACGAGATGGTAAAGGTATGTTCCTATAACGGAAATGTATTTGCAGTAGAGCCGCCTCTCTTTGTAGAGCTGGAGATCACAGATACAGAGCCGGGATTCAAGGGAGATACAGCTACAGGCGCTACGAAGCCGGCTACTGTGGAGACAGGAGCAGTTGTATACGTTCCGCTGTTCGTAGAGCAGGGCGATAAGATTAAGATTGACACACGTACAGGAGAGTACCTGTCAAGAGTATAATATTTATAAGGCATAACATTAGTACAGAAGGAAAGCCGACAGTTTCCGCACCTATCCGGTCGCGGGAGCCGTCGGCTTTTGAAAATTCAGCAGATATTTGTGAAAGTATCTGTGAAAGAAGAAAAGAATGTTCCGGCGCAGAACAGTGCCGGAGAAAGCTGCGCCCGCTTAAGGCGGAAACGAGGGCGTCTTTCTTTGGTATACCGTTCTGTCCTGCGAACAGAATTCTTTTGTGAAAAAGCGTTTTATTTCTGATATTTTTCTTGATAAATTCATTATAACTGATATAAGTTGTAAAATCAAGGATAAAAAAGGAGAAAAGGTTTGCGCATATTATCTAAGCCGGGCTTTGTTGAATATGTACAATGTACGGCAAAAAATACAACAATAAAATGGACAATCCGAGGACAATATGTTACAATCAACTATGTATGAAGACATGAAAAACGCCTTGCCAGGGCTAAATAATAAGGAGGAAAGATCAATGGCTAGAAAAATGAAGACCATGGATGGAAACCATGCAGCGGCTCACGTATCTTATGCGTATTCTGACGTTGCAGCCATCTATCCGATTACACCTTCATCCGTTATGGCGGAAGCTACAGATGAATGGGCAACACAGGGAAGAACAAATATTTTCGGACAGACCGTACAGGTGACGGAGATGCAGTCTGAGGCCGGCGCAGCAGGAGCGGTTCACGGTTCTCTGGCAGCAGGAGCTCTGACAACGACATTTACGGCGTCTCAGGGTCTGCTTCTGATGATCCCGAACCTGTATAAGGTAGCAGGAGAGCAGCTTCCCGGCGTATTCAATGTATCTGCCCGTGCGCTTGCAAGCCACGCACTCTCTATCTTCGGAGATCACTCCGACGTATACGCATGCCGTCAGACAGGAGCAGCTATGCTCTGTGAGTCCAGCGTACAGGAGGTTATGGACCTGACTCCCGTAGCACACTGTGCTGCAATCAAGGGAAAGATCCCGTTCATTAACTTCTTTGACGGTTTCCGTACTTCTCATGAGATTCAGAAGATCGAGACATGGGATTATGAAGACCTGAAGGATATGGTAGACATGGATGCTATCGACGAGTTCAGAAGAAACGCTCTGAATCCGACACATCCCTGCCAGAGAGGTTCTGCACAGAACCCGGATATTTTCTTCCAGGCAAGAGAGGCATGTAATCCGTACTACGATGCGATGCCGGCTATCGTACAGGAGTACATGGACAAGGTTAATGCAAAGATCGGAACAAACTACAAGCTGTTCAACTACTACGGAGCAGAGGACGCAGAGCAGGTTATCATCGCTATGGGATCTGTATGCGATACAATCGAGGAGACCATCGACTACCTTATGGCAGCAGGCGAGAAGGTCGGCGTAGTAAAGGTACGTCTGTACCGTCCGTTCAGCGCAGAGGCTCTTGTAGAGGCAATTCCGGCTACTGTAAAGAAGATCACAGTTCTTGACAGAACGAAGGAGCCGGGAGCACTTGGCGAGCCGCTGTACCTTGACGTTGTTGCAGCTCTGAAGGGAACGAAGTTCAACGATACTCCGGTATTCATGGGACGTTATGGTCTTGGTTCCAAGGATACGACTCCGGATCAGATCGTTGCTGTATACAGAAATGAGTCCAAGGAGAAATTCACAATCGGTATCGTAGACGATGTGACAGGTCTTTCTCTTGAGACAGGAGCTCCGCTTGTAACAACTCCGGACGGAACCATCAACTGCAAGTTCTGGGGTCTGGGAGCAGACGGAACGGTAGGAGCAAACAAGAACTCCATCAAGATTATCGGTGACAACACAGACATGTACGCTCAGGCTTACTTCGACTATGACTCCAAGAAGTCCGGCGGTGTGACAATGTCTCACCTTCGTTTCGGAAAGAGCCCGATTAAGTCTACATATCTGATTCATAAGGCAAACTTCGTAGCATGCCACAATCCGTCCTATGTACGCAAGTACAACATGGTTCAGGAACTGGTAGACGGAGGAACCTTCCTTCTGAACTGTCCGTGGGATATGGAAGGTCTTGAGAAGCATCTGCCGGGTCAGGTAAAGAGCTTTATCGCCAACCATAATATTAAATTTTATGTAATCGACGGTATCAAGATCGGTAAGGAGATCGGACTTGGCGGCCGTATCAATACAGTGCTTCAGTCTGCATTCTTCAAGCTTGCAAACATCATTCCCGAGGAGCAGGCTATCGAGCTGATGAAGGCTGCTGCAAAGGCTACCTACGGAAGAAAGGGCGACGCTATCGTTCAGATGAACTACGATGCTATCGACGCAGGCGCTAAGCAGGTTGTTGAGATTGCTGTTCCGGAGAGCTGGAAAGATGCAGCTGACGAGGGACTTGATTTCACACATGCAGAGAGCGGACGTTCCGACGTAGTAGATTTCGTAAACAACATTCAGGCAAAGGTAAACGCACAGGAGGGTAATTCTCTTCCGGTATCCGCATTCAAGGATTATGTGGATGGTACAACTCCGAGCGGTTCTTCTGCTTATGAGAAGCGCGGTATCGCAGTAGATATTCCGGTATGGAATCCGGAGAACTGTATTCAGTGTAACCGCTGTTCTTATGTATGTCCGCATGCAGTAATCCGTCCGGTTGCTATGACTGAGGCTGAGGCTGCTGCTGCTCCGGAAGGAATGAAGATGCTTCCGATGACAGGAATGGCAGATTACAAGTTCGCAATCACCATCTCTGCTCTTGACTGTACCGGATGTGGTTCCTGTGCAAATGTCTGCCCGGGCAAGAAGGGTGCAAAGGCTCTTGTTATGGAGAATATGGAAGCAAACCTCGGCGTACAGAAAGAGTTCGATTATGCAGTAACTCTGCCGGAGAAGGCTGATGTTATCGCGAAGTTCAAAGAGGCTACTGTAAAGGGAAGCCAGTTCAAGACTCCGCTGCTCGAGTTCTCAGGCGCATGCGCAGGCTGCGGCGAGACTCCGTATGCAAAGCTTATCACACAGCTTTTCGGTGACAGAATGTACATCGCAAACGCAACAGGATGTTCTTCTATCTGGGGTAACTCTTCACCGTCTACTCCGTACACGGTAAACCAGAAGGGACATGGTCCGGCATGGTCCAACTCTCTGTTCGAGGATGCGGCAGAGTTCGGTTATGGTATGAGTCTGGCTCAGCAGGCTGTCAGAGGCGGTCTGAAGAGCAAGGTAGAGGCTCTGCTTGACAAGGCAAATGACGATGTAAAGGCTGCTGCTTCTGAGTGGCTTGATACTTACAACTGCGGCGCAACCAACGGTGCGGCTACAGACAAGCTTGTAGCAGCTCTGGAAGCATGCGGCTGCGACGAGGCAAAGGCTATCCTGAAGGATAAGGATTTCCTGGCTAAGAAGTCTCAGTGGATCTTCGGTGGAGACGGATGGGCATACGACATCGGCTTCGGCGGCGTGGATCATGTACTGGCAAGCGGCAAGGATGTAAACGTAATGGTATTCGATACTGAGGTTTACTCCAACACAGGCGGACAGTCCTCCAAGGCTACTCCGACTGGTGCTATCGCACAGTTCGCTGCAGGCGGTAAGGATGTGAAGAAGAAAGATCTCGCTTCCATCGCTATGAGCTACGGCTATGTATATGTAGCACAGATCGCTATGGGTGCTGACTACAATCAGTGCGTAAAGGCAATCGCAGAGGCAGAGGCTTATCCGGGACCGTCTCTGATCATCGCTTATGCTCCGTGTATCAACCATGGTATCAAGAAGGGCATGAGCAAGGCTCAGACAGAGGAAGAGCTGGCTGTAAAGGCTGGTTACTGGCACTGCTTCCGCTTCAACCCGGCTGCTCCGGCAGAGGGCAAGAGCGCGTTTACGCTTGACAGCAAGGAGCCGACCGGCGATTACAAGGAGTTCCTTGACGGAGAGGTTCGTTACAACTCTCTGAAGCGTGCAAATCCGGAAAGAGCAGCACAGCTGTTTGAGAAGGCAGAGGCAAACGCTAAGGCAAGATACGAGTATCTGAAGAAGCTTGGCGATCTCTACGCTCCTGAGACAAACGAAGAGTAAAATAAATAAGAAGACTTCTTAAATAAGATGTCTTTATAGAAACGGAGCTGTTGCAAAAGCAGATGAACCATCTGCCAAGCAGCAGCTCCGTTTTCATATTCTGAAATCGGGAAGAGGGTATTGCATCAATCCTCTTCCTGTTTTATATAACAGTTGTGTTGATTTCGTAAAATATTCACCAAAAAACCAAGAAAAACGCCTACAAAGACAAACAAAACCATGATATAATAAATCTTACAGTAAGCGCCGAAGGCGCGGAGCGGAGGAAGTAAGATGCTGGCGATAGAACGTAAAAATGAAATTCTGGCTATTCTTCAGAAGGAGCAGAGAGTTCTCGTATCTGAGCTAAGCAGGCGCTATGAGGTTACAGACGAGACGATCCGCCGGGATCTGGAAAAATTGGAGCTGGAAGGGTATGTAAAACGCACCTACGGGGGAGCGGTGCTCAATAAGAATACAAATCTGGATATGCCTCTTAGAATCCGTGAGAAAACCAACCGTGATGAAAAACAGATGATAGCAGCTCTGGTGGCAGAACTGGTGGAAGAAGGAGATCGCATTATGCTCGACGCCTCATCGACGTCGCTGATGATAGCCAAAGAGCTGAAAAATATGAGTAAACTCACGGTGATAACCAATTCTGTAGAAGTACTGATTGAGCTTGCAGGACATGAGGGAATCCAGGTGATCTCCACGGGAGGAAACCTGAACGAGACGTCGCTTTCACTTGTGGGAAATGCAGCGCAGAAGGTTCTGAACGGGTATCATGTGGATAAGGCGATTTTTTCCTGCAAGGGAATTGATATGCAGGAGGGAATGACAGATTCCAACGAGCTGGACAGCGATATCAAGAATGCGATGTATGCCTGTGCAGATACGGCGATACTTGCAGTAGACAGCAGCAAATTTGACAAGGTTTCATTTGTGAAATCCATGCGTCTGAAGAAGGGCGATATTCTTGTCACAGACAAAAGTCCTTCCAAAGAGTGGAAGGTATTTCTTCAGGAGCATGGCATCGAGCTTCTGTGTCCGAAGGAGCAGAAGAACTGAATCAGGGGAAAGGGGAAGGAAAAATGATGGGAAATGTTGAAAAAAAGGCGGTATATAATCTGGCATTTGATTTTGGAGCATCCAGCGGACGTATGATACTCTGCAAGCTGGAGGACGGAAAACTGGAGCTGGAAGAGCTTCACCGTTTTCCGAATCATGAAGTACGCGTAGGCGGCCATATTTACTGGGATCTCTTCGGTCTCTACCATGAGCTGAAGCAGGGGCTGAAAAAAGCGGCTGCGAAAAAGCTCCCGATACAGAGTCTTGCAATCGACACCTGGGGAGTGGACTATGGTCTGTTTGATAAAGACGGCAACCTGATTGGCAATCCGGTTAATTACCGTGATGCGAGAACAGACGGTGTGATTGATGAGATTGCGAAGATCATTCCGCTGGAAGAGCTTTATAACAGAACAGGCATTGAGTTTATGTACTTTAATTCCATTTTCCAGCTCTATGCAGAGAAAGGAATGCGTCCTGTGATTCTGGATAACGCAAAGCGGCTTTTGTTTATGCCGGAGCTGTTCGGATATTTTCTGACAGGAATTATGTATACAGAGTATACCTTTGCAAGCACTTCTCAGCTTCTCGATGCGAGAAAGAGAGAATGGGATTACGATCTGATAGAACGGCTTGGGCTGAAAAAGGAGCTTTTCGGAGATATTGTGATGCCGGGAACGGTGATTGGAGGTCTTCTGCCGGAGGTGGAAGAGGAAACAGGACTGCACGGTGTGAAGGTGATTGCTGTGGGAAGCCATGACACGGCGTCAGCCGTGGCAGGAGCGCCTCTGGAGTCAGATTCGGCTGCCTTTCTGAGCTGCGGAACCTGGTCGCTTCTTGGTATGGTCCTTGATGAGCCGATTTTAAATGAAGCTTCTTTTAAATATAATTATACAAACGAGGGAAGCATCGACGGAAAGATTCAGTTCCTGAAAAATATCAACGGTCTCTGGATTATGCAGAATCTCAGGAAAAACTGGTGTGAGTTTGAGGCAGAGGTGTCCTTCCCGGATATTATCCGTGAGGCGCGCGGGGCAAAGCGCCAGGATTTCCATATCGATCCGAAAGATCCCCGGTTTACAGCTCCCTTGAATATGATGAAGGAAATCGTTGCGTACTGCGAGGAAACAGGACAGGGAACGCCGGAAGGACTCGGAGAAATGGCGATGGCTATTTACAACGGGCTTACAGAGGAGTATCATAAGTCTGTAAAATATATGGAGGAGATCACCGGAAAGAAGGTTTCCTGCATCAACATGGTAGGCGGCGGAATTCAGGACGAGCTTCTTGTGGAGCTTACGGCAAAGGCTACCGGAAAAAAGGTGATGGCAGGACCCATAGAAGGCTCCGTTCTGGGCAACAGCATTGTGCAGTTCGTGGCAATGGGAGAGATAGACAGCGTGCAGGAGGGACGCAGGATTATCCGCGATTCTTTCGAGGTGAAGGTGTATGAACCGAAAGAGGTATGAGTGACAGAAAAACACAGTTTAAATCAGGAGCAGCCGACGGTATCCCGATAGGAGTTGGATACCTGGCAGTCTCCTTTACATTTGGAATTATGGCGGGAAGCGCGGGTTTGAGCATTTTTGATGCGACTTTACTCTCTTTGATGAACGTGACAAGTGCAGGTCAGTTCGCAGGACTGGGAGTGATTCAGGCCGGGGCTTCTTTTGCGGAAATGGCTTTGACGCAGCTTATCATAAACCTCAGGTACAGTCTGATGTCCTGTTCGCTTTCGCAGAAGCTGTCTCCTGAAACGCCGTTTTTCCACAGATTTTTTATGTCTTACGGTGTGACAGATGAGATTTTCGGCGTGTCTGTATGTAAGCCGGGATTTTTGAGTCCCTGGTATTTCTACGGGCTTATCAGCACGGCTGTTCCGGGCTGGACACTGGGAACGCTTCTGGGGGCTGTATCGGGCAGTCTTTTGCCCGAGCGTCTTCT
>CAUWNO010000055.1:0-12782 GCA_963559965.1 uncultured Lachnospiraceae bacterium
TGACGTACGGCGGAACGCTTCCGGAGGCTCTTGTCTCCGCGCTGACCGGCTTTTTTATGGCGCTCTGCCTTTATGCCTGCAAAAAACTTAAGGTACAATCCTTTTTCAGCACGCTCCTGGGCGCAGCCATCGTCTCGCTCCTTGCCTCGTGGACGTTTCGTCTTTTCCCGGCTTTCGGGAACCGGGATTCTATTATTATCGCTTCCATCATGCCGCTCGTTCCCGGCGTCGCCATTACAAACGCTGTCTTTGACACGCTTCACGGCGACTATCTGTCCGGTACGGCGCGTACGCTGGAGGCATTTGTAACTGCTGCCGCCGTAGCTATGGGAATCGGCATCGGTCTGAAACTGTAAAAGGAGGGATTGCATTGCTTCTTCAAATCACAGGCGCTTTTCTGTCTGTCGTTGCATTCTGTTTCATTCTAGGCTCGCCCCGCAGGTATATTTTGTGGGCAGGTCTGACAGGCGCTTTCGGCTGGGCTTTGTACCTTCTTCTTCAGGCGCGCGGACTGTCTATCGGAACGTCCACCTTTTTTGCCGGATGTCTCGTGTCTCTGTGCGGACAGCTTTTTGCCCGGATGCTCAAGACTCCTGTAACTATATTTGTAATTCCCGGCATTCTGCCGCTTGTTCCGGGCGCAGGCATGTATCACATCGTAGATTCCATGCTCCGCTCCGACGGAAGCATGACTTCCTATTATATAGCGCAGACTTTTATCGCCGCCGGAATGATTGCCATGTCCATTATCGTAGTGGACAGTCTCTTCCGAATTCAAACCATCAAGAAAGGGGTAAATGATTAATATGTGGATCGCCGACAACTGGAATGATTATGAAATACTCGATACTTCCGAAGGGGAAAAGCTGGAACGCTGGGGCACGTACCTTCTGGTGCGTCCGGACCCTCAGGTCATCTGGAATACAAAGAAAACTCTGCCCGGATGGAAACATCCGAACGGACATTATCACCGCAGCAAAAAAGGCGGCGGCGAATGGGAATTTTTTAATTTACCTGAACAGTGGACTATTCAATATCCTCTCGGTCCTAAAACTCTCACCTTCAATCTTAAGCCCTTCAGCTTCAAGCATACAGGACTCTTTCCTGAGCAGGCTGCCAACTGGGACTGGTTCGGAGAAAAGATAAGAAACGCAGGACGCCCTGTTAAGGTTCTGAATCTTTTTGCCTATACAGGCGGCGCCACACTGGCGGCAGCCGCATCCGGCGCCAGCGTGACTCATGTGGACGCTTCAAAGGGAATGGTCGGCTGGGCAAAAGAAAATGCCCGCTCTTCCGGGCTTTCCGACGCGCCCATCCGCTGGATTGTGGACGACTGCGTAAAATTTGTCGAGCGGGAAATCCGGCGTGGAAATCATTACGACGGAATTATTATGGATCCGCCCTCCTACGGACGCGGACCCAAGGGAGAAATCTGGAAAATAGAAGAGGCTATTCATCCTCTGATACATCTCTGCTCCCAGCTCCTGAGCGATAATCCTCTGTTTTTCCTCGTCAATTCCTACACGACAGGACTCGCTCCCGCTGTACTGACCTACCTTATTTCCACCGAGCTGAAACGCTTCGGCGGACATGTAGATTCTCAGGAAGTCGGTCTGCCCGTCACCTCGACAGGGCTTGTTTTGCCGTGCGGAGCAAGCGGACGCTGGCAGGAATAGGGTTATCCTGCCGCGCGCCCGCCGTACATAGTATTCAAAAAGGAGATTGTAATTATGAATCATTTATCTATAGACCCGAAGCTTTATACGGAAAGACCCAATCCCGAAGGACGTCTTCCCAGAGAAATGGCTGTCTACGATCTTCTGGACAATCTTCAGGTATCTTATACGCGCGTCGATCACGACGCCGCGATGACTATCGAAGACTGCCAGGGCGTAGACCGCCTTCTCGGAATCGATATCTGCAAAAATCTTTTTCTCTGCAACGCGCAGAAAACTCGCTTCTACCTGCTGCTGATGCCCGGTTCCAAGCAGTTTAAAACAAAGGATCTCTCAAAGCAGATTAATTCCTCCCGCCTCTCTTTTGCACCTGCTGAGCTTATGGAGGAAATTCTCGGCGTCACACCCGGCTCCGCCACAGTGCTCGCCCTGATGAACGACACGGACAACCGCGTACAGCTTGTTATAGACGAAGACGTTACAGCCTGTGAGGATTTCGGCTGCCATCCCTGCATCAATACCTCCAGCCTGAAGCTTAAGACCTCAGACGTACTTGATAAAATTCTTCCCGCTGTGCATCACAGCCCGATTTTTGTGAAGCTGTGAACAAAACCGTTTATTCCAGCTCTACCTGGAACATAAATTTATCGCCCCGGATTACAGATCTTGTATATTCTGCCAGTTTCAATCCGCCGCTTCCGTCCTTTTCATAGGTAAAGCGCTCCAGAAGCATACACGGAACATTTCCATATATCTGGAGCAGCTCTTTTTCATACGGAAGCGGCATAACCGGTCTGAAATTCTCCACTGCCTTTTCAGGCGAAAAATCATACGTTCTCTTCAGAAATTCATACATGGAATCACTGACAAACTCTTTCAGCTCCATACGCGAGAAACGACTCTGCGGAAGGTAGCTGGTTTCTATCATAAGAGGACAGCCCCGCGCCGAACGCAGGCGCACAATTTTATGAAATACGCTTCCCTCCCGGCATTTTACCGTCCGCGTCAGCTCCTGATCTGCCGCTATCAGATTATAGCTCACAATATCATTTTGAATTTCTATTCCCTTCTGTTTCAGAGTGTCTGCAAACGAATAAAATGATTTTAACGGCTGCACAAAATATGTGGGCTTAATAAACGTCCCCGCTCCCGCCAGCGTATACACAATTCCCTCTTTATTCAGGAGCATCAGAGCTGTGCGCAGCGTGGAACGGCTTACATGATATTTGTCGCAAAGAAAGCGTTCTGCCGGAAGAGGCACGTTCTCCGGGAATTCTCCGCTTTGAATTCCCTCCAGTATTTTATTGTAGACCTCTGTATATAACGCAGTGGTTTTCATTCTTCCCTCCCGGCAGTACGTTTTCTGTTCTGATTATTCCGTCGTCTCTAGTTTCCTTTTTCCGCCTTGCGCTGCTTTAATTCCTCCATAATCTCTGCGTGGCGCTTTTCTGTCAGGTCATAGAAAAACAGAGGAACAATACCTGCCAGCATAACTCCTGCACAGACCAGAGTCATCATAATATGAAACGCATTCTGTACCTCCAGCGTCTGCTCTGCGCCCGGTACATATCCAAAGCTTCCGATTACAAATGCAACTACGACTCCTGAAACCGCCATCACCAGCTTTGTCACAAAGCATCTTGTAGAAGTAATCATACCCTCATTTCTCTGCCCTGTCTTCCACTCGCCGTACTCAATCGTATCTGCCATCATCGCCATAACTGCAACCATAAATGCTGCCGTACATGCGCTTGAAACTGCGCTGCACACATAAATCACCATCAGATTATCCCAGCCTGAGAAATACTGTACGAGACATGCCAGAATATAAGTTCCGGCAAGTACAAACATCACGTTTTTCTTCTGCATCTTTTTAGATAATGCCAGGAACAAAAGGGAACCGACAATTCCGGCTGCCGTGCCAATCAGAGACAGCACGCTCATAATCTCAATACCGCCCAGATTATACTGGCAGTAGTAATACTGGAAGTTTCCTCTCATGATCATCGCAAGAAGTCCTACCGCGTTGCAAATCTGAACGCAGAGAAGCGGCTTATTTGTCAGAACGCTTTTTATTCCAAGCTTCAGGCTGAATTTCTCGCTTGCCTCCGGTACGACATGCTCTTTTACCATTTTCCCGCTGATAAGATACATTACAACTGCAAATACAGCAACGATTGCAGCCACCTTAAAGTATGCGCTCGCTTCAAACGAGCCTCCAAAAAACGCAAGCCCCAGCGGCATAGCAATTCCTACAATTCCGGTAATCGCCGACGAAGTCGTCTGCGTAGTTCCGATAATCTCGCTTCTCTCTTTTGTATTCGACGTCATGGCAGCCGGAAGGCTCCAGAACGGAATATCTACCGCTGTAAACACAACATCTACCAGAATATACATCACGCATGCATAAATAATGCGAACCGTCATATTGTCTCCCGGCAGAATAAAGCTCAGCGCCATGCAGAGGCAGAAAAGAGGACCCGCACGCAGAATCCATGGTCTGAATCTTCCCAGCTTGCTTCTCGTACGGTCGGCAAACGATCCCATCATAATATCGTTGATTCCATCGAACACGCGCCCGAAAGCAAGCAGCGCTCCCAGTACGCCTGCCGGTATCATCGCCACATCCGTAAGGAACGGGGTCATCCAGGTTGCCCACAGGGTATATGCCGAATCGTGACCCAAAACGCCTATCGCATGACCAAGCTGTTCTTTTTTGCTGCTCATACGAGGTTCTTCCATTACCTGTTCTTTATTTCTTTCTTCTGACATAAGATTTCTCCTTCTCTTTTTTATTTATATGCCGGAAGCCAGCTTCCATGAGCTTCTATCAAATCGTCCACCATGTTTCGTATTTCATCTATCGTAAGTTCTGCGCTTGCATGCGGATCAAGAAGAGCCGCCTGGTAAATATAGTCCTTCTTTCCTGTCAGAGCTGCGTCTACCACAAGCTGATGCACAGTAATCTGTCTCAGATTCAGTGCGGCAAGCTGATGAGGAAGCGCACCTACATGCGTCGGCTGAATACCGCCCTCATTGGCAAGACATGTCACCTCTACGCAGCAGTCCTGTGGCAGGTTGTCTATCAGTCCCGTATTCATCACATTTCCTCCAAAGGAAAATGTCTTTCCTGTCTCCAGAGCTTCGATAATGCTTGCTGCGTACTCGTTGCTTCGCGTATGAGTCAGGTCTTCGTTATGTACCAGCTTTTCCGCCTGCTTTTTCCACATCTCAATCTGTCTCACGCATCTTCTCGGATATTCATCCAGCGGAATATTAAACCGCTCTATCAATTCCGGATGAGACTTTTTGATAAAGTACGGATAGTATTCCGCACTGTGCTCACTGGACTCTGTCACATAATATCCGAACTGCTTCATCAGTTCAAAGCGTACCATATCATCATGATTATCAACAGAATACTCCACTTCCTTACGCGCTACATCCGGCATCGCGTCTGCAAATTCCGGATACATCTTCCGGTATTCTTCAAAGAGGTCGTGAATAGGTCCTTCTTCCGCTTTCTTTTTAATAAGAGGATACAGATCTTCTCCGTTTCTCTTTACCTCCAGAAGCCATGCCATATGATTAATTCCTGCAATTTTATACTGCACGCCGTCCTGCGGTATTCCCAGGCGGCTAAACAGCATCGGAATACATTCCTGATGAGAATGGCACAGTCCAATCGTGCGGATATTTGTTCCCCGTCCCATCGCCAGCGTCAGCATCGACATCGGATTCGTATAATTGATAAACAGCGCATCCGGACATACCTTTTCCATATCTCGTGCAAAATCCATCATCACAGGGATTGTACGCAGGGCGCGGAAAATTCCTCCTATTCCGTTTGTGTCGCCTATCGTCTGACGGAGCCCGTATTTTTTAGGGATTTCAAAATCGGTTACTGTACAGGGTTCGTATCCGCCTACCTGAATGGCGTTGATCACATATTTAGCTCCCCTCAGAGCCTCCAATCTGTCAGTATATTTTACGATTTTCGCCCTGCCTTCATTAGAATTCCTGTTGATATTGGAAAGCATCTTATAAGACTCTTCGAGTCTCTGCGGATCAATATCATAAAGCGCATATTCGTATTCTCTCAGACAATCTGTCTGCAGACAGTCTCCCAGCACATTTTTTGCAAATACCGTACTGCCTGCTCCTAAAAAAGTTATTTTATCCATTTCTATCCTCCCTGAATTTTCTGACCGCCAGCCTTACGGCTCCTTCGGTCGCCGTATACATCGGTCTGCATAAAATACATCCCATTTGTTCAAGCTCCCTTTGAAATACCGGAAGCACATATTTTTCTGCGTGAAACAGACCTCCGAAGTAAGATACGCGAACCTTTTCTCCGCCCCATCCAAGCTGTTCCTTTACTCCTTTTATAAGAAGAGAAAGTTCCTGCGCTGCCTGCCCGTACAGACTAATCATAGTCTCGTCGCCTTCTTCCGCCGCCTGAAGAGCCAGCTTCTGCAGCGCCGCTACTTTGTCACGGTAAGGGAAAATATCGCGCAGCACAATTTCGACAACGTCAAAATCATTTTCCAGTCCGAAGTGTTCTCTTACCTTTTTGTAAATCGGACTTCTGGCAAGCCTTCCGTCTGCTTCTCTGGAAAAAATCTGCATTACCTTTCGTCCTACCCAATAGCAGGAACCTTCATCTCCAAAGGTTTCGCTCCATCCGCCGCAGCGTGCAAAATTTCCTTCAGAGTCGCATCCGACTGCAATTGATCCCGTTCCTGCCACCAGATGAATACCTGCCTGGCAGTTAAGAGAACCCGCCCAACCAACAATGCTGTCATTTACAAGATATAAAGGGATTCCTTCCAGCTCCCCGGAAAGTTCTTCCGAGATTACCTCGTCCCTTTTCCTGTTCTCTCCGAAACAGGGAATCCCTATGCAGCATCCGCCGCATTCCTCTTTTTCTGCTCCCACGGCAGCCAAAAGTTCTTTTACTGCTTCTGTCAGCAGCCTTACCACAGCTTCTGTCCCAATTTCCTGATAGGAACAGCCGGAGTATTGTTTTATCGCCAGAACTTCCCCTGTTTCTGTCCCGACTGCGGCGGACGTTTTCGTCCCGCCTCCGTCGATACCTATGTAATATTTCACAAATTTCTCACCCCGCCTTTGTCCGCGTATGCCACAGGCATTGACTCGCTGTATTTTTTCGCCAGCAGCAGGGCGCCTTCCGCTGCAGACCCGACCGGCTCCGCCAATACGCAGCCCAGTCTTTCTATTTCTTCCCGGAACGGCTGAAGAATCAGGTCGCCGACCTGAAACAGACCTCCCGAGTAAGTAACGCAAATTTTATCCGAAGAAAATGTAAGGCTTTCTTTTATCGTTTTTACCATCAGCCCCAGCTCTGCCGCCGCTTCACGGTACAGGCGTCCGACAGCCTCGTCGCCTTCCTGTACAGCCCGGAAAGCGTACATCTGAAACGCCGCCACCTTCCAGCGGTAAGGCATCCAGCTTTCTCTGATTACGTCTGTAAAATAAAAATCGTTAATCAGCCCAAGCTCCTTCTTTACAATCCTGTAAAGCGCCCCTTTCGGAAGGCGTCCGTCGGCTTCCTTGCTGAAAAGCCCCATAGCTTTACGTCCAATCCAGTAACAGCTTCCCTCGTCGCCGTAAAATTCATTCCAGCCGCCGCAGCGTGCCGCTTTCTCTTCTTTTCCTTTTCCGAAAGCGATAGAGCCTGTTCCTGCTGCCACATGAATTCCCTCTCTGCATTCCTGCGCTCCTGCCCATCCTACTTCCACATCATTTACAAGGTACACAGGTATCGGAGCAAGAAGTCTTTTGAGCGTATCGGTAATCACCTGATCCATTCCTTCATTTTCGCCGAAACACGGCATACCGATGCAGCAGGCTGCACATTCTTCTATGTCTATCTCCAAAGAGGACAGCAGCTCGCGAATCTCCTTATTTAAAAATCTCACAGAAGAATCCACGCCTATGGACTGATAAGAGCAGCCCGTTCTGGTCACCTCCCGGTATAACTTCCCTTTTTCATCCGACACTGCAAAAATTGTCTTCGTGCTTCCTCCGTCTACACCGATATAATATTTCATAAAGCTCTCCTTTTCTGTCAGCTTTCTATTGGTTTTATCTCTTGTGCATATTGTATAATAGTATTTGCATAATTTCAATGTTGTTTGTAATTTATGTCCAAAATAAAAATTGGTATGCCTTTTACAGCATACCAATTTTCAAACCTGTGTTTATCTTTGCCTTTTTAACTCCTGCTTTTTCCAAAGCAGCCCTTAATCGTCGATTCCGTACGCGTATTCCAGCGTATCCTCCGCCGCATCCAGGCGATCCTCCTGCCGCTCTGCCTCGCGCTCCAGCGCACGGTAATTGTCCCTCGTCAGGCTGCCTGCCCGGTACTGTCTCTCCAGATCATCCTCGTAATAGTCCAGCTCCCTCTCTATTTCTTCCGCTTCCTGCTTCAGCGTGAAATAATTTTCCATCTCCTTCTGGGCGGAAGACGCCGCTTCTTCATCCGCCTTCGCCGTAAATTCGTCTATTCTCGCTGTCAGGTCTTCGATGGACGGAACAGATGTATCCGCTGACACGCTGTTTTCTGCCGGAGCGGCGTCTGCCTGCTGCTCCTGTACGTTTTGATCTGATTCCTGTGCTCCCGTCTCTGTACTGCCTTTTTCAAGCTCCGTCACCTGCTGCTCAAGCTCTGCGACCTGCTTCTTCAGCTGCTCTGTCTCGTTGGCGGAAGAAGTGCCGCATCCTGCCGCCATCAGAAGTCCTATCACACCCGCTGCAATCCATACTCTCTTTTTCATATTCAAATCCTCTCTTTCCTGTTTTTCTGTATTTTTAAGATGTTTTCCTTTTGTTAAGTCTATCCTAACGCAGAAAAATTAAAACAAGATTAAAGAAAACCTCTTTTTACAAATTTTTTTATCTTATTTTTTAATGCTATTTTCATTTTCTTCCCTTATAATGAAAGAAAAACAACGAACAGGAGATGACCTTATGCGTTTGCTTGTCGTGGAGGATGAACTCCACCTGCAGTCTGTTATCAAAAAACGCCTGATCCGGGAAAATTACAGCGTAGACGCCTGTCAGGACGGAAAAGAGGCTCTTGACTACCTGAGCGCCTCTCCTTACGACGCAGTGATTCTCGATATCATGCTTCCCGGTCTTTCCGGAATCGAAGTACTCAGGCGCATCCGTGCAGAGGGAAACCGCGTGCCTGTCCTCCTTCTTACAGCCCTTGACGGGATAGAAGACCGGGTGACGGGTCTCGACAGCGGAGCCGACGACTACCTTGTAAAGCCTTTTGCCTTTGAAGAGCTTCTTGCCCGCATCCGCGTAATGCTGCGCCGCAGTGCAGAACATACGACAGATCAGCTGACTTTATCCGATCTGACTGTAGATCTGAAAAGTCACGAGGTCAGCCGGGACGGCAGACGTATCGAACTGTCCGGAAAGGAATTCGCCATGCTGGAATATCTGATGCGCAACCAGGGCCGCGTTCTTTCCCGGGAACAGATAGAACAGCATGTATGGAGCTTCGACTATGAAGGCGGTTCCAATATGGTCGACGTCTATATCCGGTATCTCCGCCGAAAAATAGACGATGATTCTGAACATAAGCTTATTCACACAGTCCGGGGTGCCGGATATGTCATGCGCGAGGATACTTTATGAGAAAAAGCAGCAACTATCTGCGCCAAAACCGAATGTCTGTCAAACTAAAAGTTACGCTCTGGTATGCCTGTATGCTCGTCCTGATCGTCCTTCTTCTCTTCGGCTTTATTTTCTTTGTCTCCCGCAGTCTTCTTCAGAAAAAAACAGACTCCTCTCTGGAGGCTGCCGTTCAGGAATTTGCGGAAGAAATCGAATTTGAAGGCAGCTATTTTGAGCTGGACGACGATCTGCGCTTCTATGAAGACGGAATTATTTTCAGCGTCTACGACGATGAAGGACGCCTGATAGCCGGAAATGTTCCGGGAAATTATCCCACGGACACTGTCTTAAAGGCGTACAGTTTCCAGACCCTTTCTTCCGGCTCCTCAAGCTGGACGGTCTACGACGCCGCTCTTCCCTACGGAAACGGACGGATTCTCTGGGTTCGGGGCATCCTTCCGGCACAGACTGCCTTGTCCATGGAACGGACTATGCTGATCGTCCTCCTGATTGCCTGCCCGCTGCTTATGGGTATTGCGCTCGCAGTCGGTTATTCCATCACAAAGAGAGCCTTCCTTCCCATCGAAGAAATCCGGCAGACCGCAGAAAATATCGGCGAAGGAACCGATCTTTCCCGGCGCATTTCCACCCTGCATACACAGGGTGAGATTCGTCAGCTTGCCGACACGTTCAATCAGATGCTGGAACGTCTGGAATCCTCCTTTGAAAAAGAGCGCCAGTTTACTTCCGACGCCTCCCACGAACTCCGAACGCCCATCGCCGTCATCCGCTCACAGGCTGAATATGCCCTTCTGGACGACGTATCGCCTGAAGAGCAGAGAGAAGGACTGGAAATCATTCTTAAACAGGCAGAAAAAATGTGCAGCCTCGTCTCGCAGCTTCTGACTCTCGCCAGAGCCGACCGGGGAACTGCCGCCCTCTCCATGGTTCCGCTCGATCTCAGCCTTCTGGCGCTTAACGCTTCCGAAGAATACCATGAGAAAGCCGCCCTTCATCAGCTTCAGCTTCTTACGGATATCGCTCCTGACATACGGGTAAACGGAGATTCCGCCAGCCTTCTGCGCGTTTTTTCCAATCTCCTTGAAAATGCAATCCAGTACGGCAGACCCGGCGGCTTTGTAAAGCTGGAGCTTTCCGTACAAAAAGAAAATGCCGTCTGCCGTATCAGTGACGACGGCATCGGCATCGCAGAAGAACATCTTGATCATATCTGGCAGCGCTTTTACCGCGCTGATCCTTCCCATAACCCCGGCGGAAACAATACCGGTCTTGGTCTTCCCATGGTCAAATGGATTGTGGAAGCCCACCAGGGAAGCATCTGCGTCGAAAGCTCCCCGGGCAAAGGCAGCGTCTTCACCTTTTCCCTGCCTCTTGTTCCTTCTTCTCCATCCTGATTCATACTCCTGTTGATAGTCCTATTGATAATCCTATTGATAGTCCTGTTGATAATCCTGATTTACAAGCTCGATAAATCAGCAGCGGCAGCACATACAGAACAGCTGTGCAAGACAGAAGCTGCGGCACAGGCGATCCATTCCCTCTGCCTGTCTCTGAAATTCCTGCCCGTTCTGATTATAAGCATTTTCCGTATAACGGAAACTCTGCAGCGTCCGCTGATAGAGGACATTTCCCGGCTCCAGCTGAAGAGCCTTCTGAATCTGAGCAACTGCCAGCATGGAATTCTGCATTCCATAGTTGGCAAGCGCGCTCAGGTAATACCAGCGCGCATTTCTCTGCGCTCCGGGCATCCCGTTCAGCGTAGAATCCGCATACTGGTATTTTCCCATATTAATAAAATCTATCGTCTGACGGATGTCTTCGCTGTCGCCCGCCATCGCCCGCGGTCTTTCCGGTCCCGCATGCATTCCCCAGAATCCGAAAAAGTCCTCAAAACTTCCGAAACCGCCGTAAGGATCACCCTGGCTGTAACCGCCCTGTCCATAGCCGCCCTGACTGTAGCCGCCCTGTCCGTAACTGCTTTGACCGTAACCGCTTTGACCATAACCGCTTTGACCGTAACCGCCGTACGCTCCATAAGGTCCCTGCTGTCTTCTGTATTTTTCCGGATTATTCAGCATATCGTACGCCTCATTAATCTCATTCATCTTCTCTGCCGCTTTCGGATCGTCCGGATGCAGATCCGGATGGTATTCTTTCGCCTTCTTCCGGTAGGCTTTCTTTATCTCTTCCTTCGTCGCATCCCGTGACACGCCGAGGACTCTGTATGGATCGTCAACCATTTCCTTTCTCCTTCCCGCGCAGCTTCGCGTAATACTGCTGCCAGACTCCTCCATATAAAATATTCCGCAGCAAATGCGCGTCCTGAACCAGAGGGAGCCTTTCAAATACTTCCATGGCATTTCCCAGAGGCATACTGAGAGCCGGTTCCATCTCCTCCGGCTTCTTTCCCATTTCCAGTAAAGGATTGTAATTCCTCTTTCTTATATCCTTCTTATAATCGAGCGTAGCGTCCATAAGATAGATAAAACGCCCCAGCTCATAGCCAAACGTCCGAAGGCTCTGGCTCCAGAAGTCTTCTTCATAGACAAACAGCTCCGCAAGCATTTTCCCGGAGCAGTTAATCGCCTGATCTGCGTTTGCACCCGGCGCTTTTTCTATAATATCCAGCTCCTGAATACTGCCGGATATCGCCCTGCACTGTCTCGGATAAGCCTTCTCCACCTCTTTATATGCCTTCTCAATCGCGCCTGCATACCAGCGCTTTCCCGTCTTTTTCTCGTCCTTCCAGTCGTCCAGCGCCTTGTAATAGGCAAGGGCAATCGTCATATCCGCCGCATAATGCGTGAATTTATTTTCTACGCCGATTCTCGGCTTCAAAGGATGCATCCCGCAGCGAAACTCCACCGTCTCCTCCTCCGGTTCATAAAGAGAAGACAAAAAAAGAATCGCAAATGTCATATCATAGCTCAGACTCATACGCTCAAGCTCGCCGAATCTGTCTTTTAAATTTCTGCAAAGTCCGCAGTATACACTCTGATAACGGGCAAGCTCTTCCTGTGAAAGCTTTGCCCTGTTACATTCTATATATCCGAACATCCGCTCACTCCTTCACTATCTGGTTCTGCGAATCAGAAACTCTCCCACTATTGACAGATCTTAACACGTCTTACCATAAAGTCAATGAATTTCACAGTTCTTTTATACTCTTTTTGTTTTTTTCATAATTTCGGTCTTTTCTATCGGATGTATTGACTCAGAAAGCTTTGACCTTACCTTAAACCTTACTTTTGAAAAGAGCTATCTGGATCACAAGCAGACCAGGTGCTGTATTTTACAGCCTTCAGTACAAGAATAAGCATAATATTTACAAGAACAGGACGAGAAAAAATAATACTGACGGAAAGGAACCCTGTAATGATTAATAAATGGATTGCAGAAGCAACGGAATGTGATTTCAAGGTTGCTCTGGAAGTG
>CAUWNO010000056.1:0-12754 GCA_963559965.1 uncultured Lachnospiraceae bacterium
CACAAAGATGTTAAACGCCGTAGTCAGGTTCATGCCAAGTTCAGTAAACAGTGCATCTGCCTGCGCTTTCAAATCTGTGTCCATGCGGATACTGATGTTTGTGGTATTTCCAGCCATACGCTCAACCCCCTTTCTGTTGACAATTATAGTATATGTCATTTGCACGAAGAAAACAATACTTTGCACGAATATTTAACAAAAAATTCATTCAAGGAGGTTGCACGTGTTTATTTGTCAAGTCTTATTCCAGATTCAGCTTTCTGGTCATAAAATAGTCGGTCAGAAGATACGAGACGACTGCTGTAACCACGGAGAGAAACAGTCCGAAGAGATAGCTTAGCCAGAAATAAGCGGGGGTGGGCATACCGACTCCTGTGGCATAGGAAAAGAAAATATTGTCTCCGTATGCGGCAGATCCGGAAAAAGCGGCAAAAATGGTGCTGACGAGGTTCATTACTACAGTAATTCCCACGTAGATACCCACAGAACCCAGAATTTTGTGGCTGTTGAAGCTGTGTCCGATGGCGATGCACATATAAATCATCAGGATGCTTCCCAGAAGGTCTACAATAAAGAGTACGATATAAAGAGGAATGCCTGCGGCTGCGGAAATGCCGAACACCTCCTGAAAGCCTTCGAGCAGGATGGATAAGCCTTCCGGAATAGCCTGAAGGATTTCTTTATTTACGACCATCGCAGCGACGGAAAGGATGACGAGCGCTCCGTCGATCAGCGTCCATACAAAGGCGACGAGCGTCTTGCTCCAGATAAGCTGGGATGCTGTGACAGGCAGGGTGTGCATCAGATATCCTTCGTCCGTAAAAAGATTTTTCCGGAAACGGATAATCGTCAGATATACGCTGGTGATGATGGAAATGGCGACAAGGGCGATAATGTAGAAAAGCACAAGCGTCATGTCCAGAACTCCATACCAGATATTGGCTGCCTCAGAATAGAAATACTCATTTCTTGCCGACAGGGTAAGCTGGATATAAAAGCGTCCGATGACGGTAATGACGATCAGGGCAAGGTGAAGCGGAATCATCAGCCGGTTGACCGCCTTAAATTCGTGTTTGATTAATTTCCCTAACATCTGAATACCTCCCGGAACAATGCGTCCACAGATTTGCCTTCCTGTTCGCGGATATCATCCACAGAGGCGTGAAGGCGTATATGTCCGTTCTGAATAAAAATAATGTCGTCCAGCACATTTTCAATATCGGAGATCAGGTGCGTGGAGATAAGAACGGAAGCATTTTCATTATAGTTCGTGATAATTGTCTGTAAAATGTAATCGCGGGCAGCCGGGTCTACGCCTCCGATAGGTTCGTCGAGGCAGTAAAGCTGAGCGTCGCGGCTCATTACCATGATGAGCTGTACCTTTTCTTTCGTTCCCTTGGACATGGAGCTTAAGCGGTCGTTTACATCGATGTTCAGCCGGTGAAGCATATCCAGAGCGCGTGTTCTGTCAAAATCGCTGTAAAAGTCGCAGAAGAAATTCAGGATATCCGTAACCTTCATCCAGCTGTTGAAATAAGTCCGCTCAGGAAGGTAAGAGACAATCGTTTTTGTCTCAGGCCCCGGTTTCGCTCCGTTGATGGTCAGAGAACCGCCGCTGGGCGAGAGAAGACCGTTGATCAGCTTGATAAGCGTCGTCTTTCCGCTTCCGTTCGGCCCGAGAAGTCCGATGATACGACCGCGCTCCAGCGTGAGATTGATGCCGTCAAGGGCTGTCTTGTATCCGTAGTTTTTGCTCAGATTCTGACAGGTTAAAAGCTGTTCCATTATTTGTTTTCCTCCTTCCAGATCTGCTCAAGAAGACGCCGGATGTCCTCCTTGCGGATTCCGAGCTGTTCCATGTTTTTAAGAAAAAGCTGAATCTGTTCTCTGGCAAGCTGTTCTTTAAGTTCTGTCATCTTTGATACGTCCTCCGTAATAAATCTGCCGCTGGTGCGCTGCGTGTAGACAAGACCGCTTCGCTCCAGTTCAGTAAGAGCCTTCTGCATTGTGTTGGGATTTACAGAGGCTTCTGCAGCCAGATCCCTCACAGAAGGAAGTTTTTCTCCCGGCTGATAGACGCCGGAGATAATGTCGGCTTTGATGAGCTCCACAATCTGAAGATAAATAGGACGGGAATCATCAAGAATCCATGCCATATCGTCACTCCTTTCCAAAAAATTCCAGGGGGGGGGCGATCCCGTTCTTTTACGGGAGCCGTTCCCCATATCACTCTCCATAGGAGAGCGGATATGGATTAACTGTATTACTTGATTAATACAATAGTACGAAAAGAGGGAAAAGTCAACAGAAAAATAAAGGATTCATAAAATCTTAAGATCAGTATGGAGGAAGAGCGTGACAGACGGCTGCGTCTGATCTATAATGTGAAAAAACAGAACGGGGCGGAGGAAACCATATGTACAGAGAAGTTGCAAAGCTGATATTATACAGGAATCTTGGAGAGGACAGTATCCTGCGGAAGCTCTCCGGAATCTTCGAGAACTATGAAAAGGGGACGGCGGATAAGGCAGAGCTGACAACACGGATTTACGAGCAGATGAAGGCGCTTCTTGATCTGGCTACTCTTTATGGCTTTGATGAGAACCTCTGGCACAATTACCTGACCTTTATTCTTCTGACGAATGAAAATTCTTTCAGTATGACGAGCGAAAAGGTGGGAGCCAACGACGGAAGCGTCAATCATTTCGCAAAGGGCGATTTCCGGGTATTTAAAAATCTTTTTGATTTTGATTTCGGACCTATAGAGCGTGATCTGGAAATCGATTGTTTTTCCACGATTTGCTGTTACAGGGCGATAGGGAAAAAAGAACGCATGTATAATAAGAACGTAAGCGAGAAGGTACGCTCAGTCAGCAGACAGATAGAAGAGGCGGCGGATGAAGAAGGAATCTTCCGTATTGTCACAGACTTCTATAAGGCGTACGGCGTGGGAATGCTTGGACTGAACAGGGCGTTCCGCGTACAGAAAAGGCAGGAGGAGGCAGAGCTTGTACCGATTAACAATACAGAGCAGGTTCTTCTTTCCGACCTTGTGGGCTATGAACTGCAGAAAAAGAAGCTCGTAGATAACACAGAGGCTTTTGTCCACGGTCTTCCGGCAAACAACGTCCTCCTTTTCGGAGACAGCGGAACAGGAAAATCCACAAGCATCAAGGCGATTTTAAATGAATATTACGACCAGGGGCTTCGCATGATTGAGATCTACAAGCACCAGTTTCAGGATCTCTCTGAAGTGATTTCCCGTATCAAGAACAGGAATTACCGCTTTATCATTTATATGGACGATTTGTCGTTTGAAGAATTTGAGATAGAATATAAGTATCTGAAAGCCGTTATTGAGGGAGGAATGGAGACAAAGCCTGACAATGTGCTGATTTATGCGACTTCAAACAGGCGCCATCTTATCAGGGAGACCTGGGGAGACAGAAGCGATATGGAGCAGGATGACGGAATGCACCGTTCCGATACAATGCAGGAAAAGCTCTCGCTGGTTGCCCGCTTCGGAGTGACAATTAATTTTTCCAAGCCGACTCAGAAGGAATATTTCGGAATTGTAAAGGAGCTGGCGAAGCGCTATCCTCAGATTACCCTTTCGGAGGAGCAGCTTTGCGCGGAGGCGAACAAGTGGGAGATGAGCCACGGAGGAATTTCCGGACGTACGGCGCAGCAGTTTATCAATTATCTGGCAGGACAGACAGAGGCGTGAGAAGAAAGGCTTATGTAAGGCAGGAGGTGCGAAGCATCTCCTGTTTTTGCGCTGTCCCGCCTTTAGCTCCTGCCATGTTTCAGATAAAATTTTTCCGCCAGACGGAGCGACTGATAAAGGCACATGGCAAGAATACAGAGAATTACGATAGACGTAAGGACAAGATCAAGCTGGAAGACCTGGCTTCCGTATATGATAAGATATCCCAGTCCCCGGCGGCTGCCGATAAATTCGCCGATGATAACGCCTACGAGACACAGACCGATGTTGACCTTCATGGCGTTCAGAAAGATAGGCACAGAGCCGGGCAGAATCACTTTGGAAAGGACGTCGCGCTTCTTTCCGCCCAGTGTGTAGATAAGCTTTACCTTTTCCGGATCGACGCTGCAAAAGCCGGTGTAGATAGTCAGAATACTTCCGAATACAGCGACGGAAATACCAGCCGTAATGATCGTTTTCTGGTTTGCGCCCAGCCAGACGATGAGAAGCGGGGCGAGGGCAGATTTCGGAAGACTGTTTAAGACGACCAGGTAAGGCTCGAAAATACGGGAGAGGGTCCGGCTCTGCCAGAGCAGCACAGCCGTAAAAAGGCTGAGAAGGAAGACAAGAAAAAAGCTTGCCAGAGTCTCAGAAAGCGTGGCTGCGATATGAAGGAAGAGAGAACCGTCCAGAGTCATGCTTTGGAAGGTCTTCAGGACGCGGGAGGGGCTGCTGAAGATAAAAGCGTCTATCAGATGCAGACGGGCGGCGGTCTCCCACAGAAATAAAAAGGCGAGAAAGAGAAAGAGGCGGGCAAAGGTGACAGCCCGCAGATTTCTCTTTCTTTTCTTCAGAAAACTCTGCTGAGCAGGCGAACAATCAGTCATTACTGTTCAGCTCCTTCCATACGAGATTAAAATAGTGGTGAAATTCCGGTGCGCTGCGGGATTTCATCGGGGTGCGTTCTTCCATATCGAAATGGACGGGAATCTCTTTCCGGACCCGTCCGGGACGATGGGAAAGCACAAGAAGCTTATCAGCCATGCTGATGGCTTCGGACAGATCGTGGGTGACGAGAATCGCCGTTTTCTTTTCTTTTTTGATAATGGCATAGATATCGTCGCAGACAGAAAGGCGCGTCTGGTAATCGAGGGCGGAAAAAGGCTCGTCGAGCAGAAGCAGATCAGGCTCCAGGGCGAGGGTGCGTATCAGGGCGGCTCTCTGGCGCATTCCGCCGGAAAGCTGAGAAGGTCTTGCGTCGCGAAAGGCAGACAGACCATAGGTTTCCAGCATGGAATCTACAGCCTTTCTACGTGCAGGCGACAGTTTTTTCTGTATTTCAAGTCCCAGAAGGACGTTGCTGTAAATGGTGCGCCATTCAAAGAGATGATCTCTTTGCAGCATGTAGCCGATATTAGCTGCTCCTCTGACGGGAGCGGCGTCATTTAGCAGGATGCTTCCTTCCTCCGGAGAAAGAAGACCGCAGATAAGAGAGAGCAGCGTGGACTTGCCGCAGCCGCTCGGTCCCACGATCGCCAGAAACTGTCCGGGATCGAGAGAAAAAGACAGATTGGTAAGAGCCGGGGTTTCGCCGTTTTCCTCATGATAGGAAAAGCTGACGTGTTCCAGCTGAAGCAACGGTTTCATAAGCATGCCTCCTTCAGGTATATAGTTATCTTATGAGAGGAAGTCTCTTTTGTGAATGATGCAAGTATGATACAATCAGGATGCAGACTGATTGGCAGGAGGGAAGGGAAAATGATACAGATTTTAGTGGTAGAGGATGAAAGACCGATTTCCAATCTGATTGCGGTAAATCTGCGCGGCGCGGGCTATGCCTGCGACTGTGTGTACGACGGGATGGAGGCGGCAGACGCTCTGGAGAAGAAGACCTACGATCTGGTTCTCCTGGACGTAATGCTTCCGAAGGTAGACGGCTATGAGCTGATGAGTTATATCGCGCCTCTGGAGATCCCCGTTATTTTTCTGACGGCAAAATCGTCGGTGGCAGATCGCGTGAAGGGGCTTCGGCTTGGCGCAGACGATTATCTGGTGAAGCCTTTTGAAATTATAGAGCTGCTTGCCCGGGTGGAGACGGTGCTCAGGCGGTATCATAAGACGGAACAGATTCTGGAGGAGGACGGCGTCGTCGTTGACACGGCGTCCCGTACTGTGCGCAGAAATGGAGAGACAGTAAGTCTTACGAAAAAAGAGTACGAGCTTTTGCTGCTTTTTATGCGGAATAAAAATATTGCCCTTTACAGAGAAACGATTTACGAGCGTATCTGGGGCGGCGAGTATATGGGAGACAGCCGGACAGTTGACCTGCATGTGCAGAGAATGAGAAAAAAGGTCGGCTGGGAGGATAAAATTGTGACGGTTTATAAGGTGGGATACCGTCTGGAGGGATAGACGCAGATGAAATTTTCCTGGAAAATCTGTATTTCGACAATGGCAGGAAGTATGCTGATTGCGGGGCTGGGAGGCTATGTGCTTTTATCGGCGCTGTTTCAGTCTGCGTGGCAGAGGGAGACAGAGGCTGCCTCGGAGGAGAACAGAATGCTGCAGTATTCTTTTGCCGTATACTGGAATATGACGGCTCAGGAGGGCGGGACGGGCGCTTCCTCTTCGTACGGCAGAAAGACGGCAAGCGCCATGGCGGACGGTCTGGCAGGCACAGACCTTCGTTTCCGCCTGTATGACGGCGGCGGGACGGAGCTGTTTTCCAGTGAAAGCGAAAAGGAAAAGACGCTTTCCGGAGAAGAAAAGGAGCTTCTTCTTGCAAAAGTCTCTGAAAATACAAGGGGAAGAATGCTGGTCAGCACGAAGAACGGCTATGAGCTTGTCACGATAGGCAGCGTCCGCCTGCAGGACGGCACAGTCTTTTATCTGGAAAGCGACAGAAACGTGACGGCGCTTTTGGAAGATAGAAAGGAGCAGTACGGCGTTTATCTGAAATGGATGGCAGGGCTTCTCCTTGTTCAGGCTCTTGTCAGCTATCTTCTGGCAGTCTGGCTCCTTCGTCCGCTTCGGAGGCTTTCCAGGGCGACGCGGCGTATTGCCGCCGGAAATATGGAAGTGAGGGCGCGTGTGGAGACGGGAGACGAGATAGGCGATCTTGCCGCGGATTTCAATCATATGGCGGATAATCTGGAGAGGCAGTTTGCCGAGCTTGAGGACGCGGCGAGGAGACAGGAGGATTTTATCGGAAGCTTTGCGCATGAGATCAAGACGCCCCTGACTTCGATGATCGGGTACTCCGATATGCTGCGCAGCCAGGAGATGAGCCAGGAGGAGCGCTTTGAGGCAGCCAATTACATTTTCAGGGAGGGAAAACGGCTGGAGGCTCTGTCTTTCAAGCTTCTCGATCTGATGGTAATTCGTCACGGCGATCTGAAAAAGACGCTGGTAGACACGAAGTGGATGGCGGAAAGCATCGAAGGATTTTTAAAGCCCTCTCTGGAAGAAAGGAAGATTTCCCTGAAGGTTCTGGCAGAACAGGCAAGGATACCGGCAGATCCGGATTTGCTGAAAACGGTGCTGTTAAATCTTCTCGATAACGGAAGAAAGGCGACGGAGGCAGGCGGAGAGCTTTGTCTTCTGGGACGCCGGGAGGACGAAGGCTACGCATTTTATGTGTGCGATTCAGGCAAGGGAATGAAAAAAGAAGAGCTTTCCCGTATTACGGAGGCTTTTTATATGGTAGACAAATCGCGGGCAAGGCAGCAGGGGGGCGCGGGACTTGGTCTTTCTCTCTGCGCGGAGATTGTAAAAAGACATGAGGGGAAGATGAATTTCCGAAGCGAAAGAGGAAAGGGGACGATAGTCCGCGTCTGGCTTCCAGAAGGAGATTTTGAAGAAGGGGGAGAAAAGGATGAGGAGGAGACAAAGTGAGCGTTCCGGGATACGGGAACGGCTGCGGAGCTATACGGCGGCAGGTCTTGTCCTTCTTCTGGCTGCGGCGGCAGGCTTTGGAGTGCCCGGCCTTCTTTTCTCCTGGCAGGATCGGGGACGGTTGGGACATGCAGAGGCAGAGGAGGCGGAGAGTGTCGTCATATCGAAGCAGCCGGAGCTTACGATTGTAGAAAAGGTAAAGTTTCTGAGCGCGGATACGTATCATTCTCTGGCTCTTACAAAGGGAAAGAACTATACCCAGGGGACGATAGAAAAGAAGGTGGAAGAGGAGCTTGCAAAGCTTGGAGAAAGAGGACTGATGCCGGAACAGTTTTCGGCAGCCGTTTCTGCTCTGTCGTCGGAGGTTGAATTTATGATGGACGCCAGCGGAGAGACCTCGGTTATGGTATGGAAGGGAGCGGCAGTCTTCGGAGAGGAGGGCTGGCTGAATTATGCGCTGGAGGACGAGACGGGAAAGGTGATATCCCTGCAGGGGTATTTTTACGGAGATACCTTAAAGAAAGAGATTGCAGAAGAGGCGGCGGAAGAACCGGAGGACAAAGCAAAGAGAGCGGAGGAATACGAGAAAAAATGTATGGAGATCGCGCAGGGCTGGGGCGATTATCTGGGCTGCAGCGTCGCAACCGTAAATATTTCCGGAATTTATTCGGAGAAAGCGGATAACGATGCGGAGGCATACGGGATTGACCCTGCCGTATGGGCAGGATTGACAAAGGACAAAGAACTGAACTGGTATAATATCAGCGCAGTTTACAGGGATGAGAAGGGAAATGAAGCAGGCTACCTGTTCGACTTCAATTCGGATACGGGAGAATATTATGTTGAGCCTTTTTACTGAAAATCTGCGCCGCAGGATACATTTCTGATGCAGAGAGAGATTACACTTGCCATCAGAGGTGAGGAAGATGAGAGATCCGGAAAACGGGCGGAAAACTGTGAAAAGAAAGAGGAGGAGAAGAGGATCTGCCAAAAGCGTGTTCTGTTTCCTTTGCATTATTATTTTTCTGCTGGGGCTTTTGACGGGAAAACTTGTGTTTGCCCGGGAGCGGGAGACGGGAAAAACGGAGAAAAGGGAGACGGTTTCGGACGGGACGGCAGGCGGATATAATACAGAGGACCCTGTCCTGGCTGAGACAGAAGATGCAGAAGACTGGATGCTCCGGCTTGTGAACGCTTCGCATCCCCTCGATGGAGAATACTGTCCCCGATTGGAAGAAATCGAGAACAATTACTATTTTGATGCAAGGGCGGTACAGGAGCTGCGCAAGATGCTTTCCGACGGAAGGAAAGAAGGGCTTGACTTTTGGATCTGTTCGGCTTATCGTACGATAGAGAAACAGACAGAGCTTTATGAAAATAAGGTGCGGCGGCTGGAGGCGGAAGGGATGAGCCATGAGAAGGCTCTGGAAAGAGCCGCAGCGGAAGTGACCCGTCCGGGAACAAGCGAGCATCATCTTGGTCTCGCCGTGGACATTGTGGCAAGGTCGTATCAGATGCTCGACGAGAAGCAGGAGGAGACGCCGGAGCAGCAGTGGCTGATGAAAAACTGCTGGAAATACGGTTTTATCTTGCGTTATCCCACAGAGAAGACCGAAGAAACAGGCATTATTTATGAGCCGTGGCATTATCGCTATGTCGGGAAGGAAGCGGCGAAGGAAATATGGGAAAAGGGAATCTGTCTGGAGGAATATCTGGAGGAACGCTATGAATAAAATAAATTATCAGAAGGTGCTGGATAAGGAGCTTGAGAGACTGGCGCAGGAAGAAAAAGTTCCGCGTCTTCTTCTTCACAGCTGCTGCGCCCCCTGCAGCAGCTATGTTCTGGAATATCTGTCGCAGTATTTTGAAGTTACGGTCTTTTATTATAATCCCAATATTTATCCGCCGGAAGAATATGTGTCGCGGACGGCAGAGCAGGAGCGGCTGATTCGGGAGCTGCCTGCGAAGCATCCGATCCTTTTTCTGAACGGACCCTACGAGCCGGACAGGTTTTACGATACGGCGCGGGGGCTTGAAAAGGTTCCGGAAGGAGGAGAGAGGTGCTTTCGCTGCTACCGGCTCCGCCTGGAGGAGACGGCGCAGATGGCGCGCGCCGGAGGCTATGATTACTTTACTACGACCCTCTCTATCAGTCCTTTGAAGAATGCAGAGAAGCTGAACGAGATAGGGGAAAAGCTTGGGGAAGAATATCAGGTGAAGTACCTTTTCAGTGATTTTAAAAAGCGCGGCGGCTACAAGCGCTCGACAGAGCTGTCGGCGCAGTACGGACTTTACCGGCAGGATTACTGCGGCTGTGTGTACTCTTTGCAGGAGAGAAGAAGGCAGCAGGCAGAAATGGAGCAGGAAGGAATACGTCAGGAAGGAATGCAGGCAGCAGGCGGAAATTCTTGAAAGTAAAAATGAAGTGTGCTATATTTAGAAAAACGCCGGTATGTGCCGGCGTATTTCGTATAGAAAAAACGTGTAGCGGGCGCGGAAACGCGGCGGATACAGAAAGATGAGGTAATGGCTATGGCACAGCTCTGGGGAGGACGTTTCACCAAGGAAACAGATCAGCTTGTATACAATTTCAATGCGTCGATTTCGTTTGACAAAAGATTTTACAGGCAGGATATCAGAGGAAGCATGGCGCATGTCAGGATGCTTGCCCGTCAGGGAATCCTGACGGAGAGCGAGCGCGATGTGATTCTTGAGGGACTTTCGGGGATTCTTGAGGACGTGGAAGGCGGCAGACTTGAGATATCTGAGAAATATGAGGATATTCACAGCTTTGTGGAGGCGACGCTGATTGACCGCATCGGAGAGCCGGGAAAGAAGCTTCATACAGGGCGGAGCCGGAACGATCAGGTTGCCCTTGACATGAAGCTTTACACACGGGACGAGACGGAGGCGGTAGACGGACTTGTCCGTGAACTTCTTCTTGTTCTGGAACGTCTGATGAAGGAGAATACAGCGACAGTAATGCCCGGATTTACCCACCTTCAGAAAGCGCAGCCTCTGACGCTGGCACATCATCTGGGAGCTTATTTTGAAATGTTCAAGCGCGACAGGGGACGCCTTGCAGATATTCATGCCAGGATGAACTACTGTCCTTTAGGCTCCGGCGCTCTGGCAGGAACGACCTATCCTCTCGACAGAGAATATACGGCGCAGCTTCTCGGCTTTGACGGACCGACGCTGAACAGCATGGATTCCGTTTCGGACAGGGACTATCTGATAGAGCTTCTGTCGGCTCTTTCTCTTATCATGATGCATCTGAGCCGTTTTTCGGAGGAAATTATCATCTGGAATACGAATGAATACCGTTTTGTGGAGATTGATGACGCCTACAGTACGGGAAGCAGTATTATGCCGCAGAAAAAGAATCCGGATATCGCGGAGCTGGTCCGTGGAAAGACGGGGCGCGTCTATGCCGCTCTGACTTCTCTTCTCACGACGATGAAGGGACTTCCTCTTGCGTACAATAAGGATATGCAGGAGGATAAGGAGTTAAGCTTTGACGCCATCGATACGGTAAAGGGCTGTCTCGCCCTCTTTACGGGAATGCTCGATACGATGAAGTTCTGTAAGGAAAATATGGCGGAGAGCGCGAAAAAGGGCTTTACAAACGCTACGGATGCGGCGGACTATCTGGTAAATCACGGCGTACCTTTCCGCGATGCCCACGGAATCATCGGACGTCTTGTGCTTTACTGCATTGAAAAGGATAAGGCGATAGAGGAGCTGAGTCTGGAAGAGCTGAAAGCAATCAACCCTGTCTTTGAGGAAGATATTTATGAGGCGGTCAGCATGGAGACCTGCGTCAATAAGCGTCTGACGCTGGGTGCGCCGGGAGAGGAAGCGATGAAGCGCGTGATAGAAGAAAATCATATCTGGCTTCAGGAGCATCCTGCACTGTAAAAAATACTTGCAATTTTTTTCGAGATGCGGTAGTATACTTTAGAAGAAAGACAGATGTCCGCATCAAAAAGACATAGCAGAGGAGCGTATGAAAAATGAGTGAAAAACTGAAGGTTGGTATTCTTGGCGGAACGGGAATGGTTGGACAGAGATTTATCTCTCTTCTCGAGAACCATCCGTGGTTTGAGGTTGTGACAATAGCGGCAAGCGCAAGAAGCGCAGGCAAGACCTATGAGGAAGCCGTAGGCGGACGCTGGAAGATGACGACGCCGATGCCGGAGGCAGTAAAGAATATTGTCGTGATGAACGTCAATGAAGTGGAAAAGGTTGCAGCAGGCGTAGATTTTGTATTCAGCGCCGTAGATATGACGAAGGAAGAGATCCGTGCGATTGAAGAGGCGTATGCAAAGACAGAGACGCCGGTAGTATCAAACAACAGCGCTCACCGCTGGACACCGGATGTGCCGATGATTATTCCGGAGATCAATTCCGATCATGTAAAGATTATCGAAAAGCAGAAAGAGCGCCTCGGCACAAAGAGAGGCTTTATCGCTGTAAAGCCGAACTGCTCGATTCAGTCCTACACGCCGGCTCTGGCTGCCTGGAGGGAGTTCGAGCCTTACGAGGTAGTGGCTACGACGTATCAGGCGATTTCCGGAGCAGGAAAGACATTTAAGGACTGGCCGGAGATGGTGGAAAATATTATTCCGTATATCGGAGGCGAGGAAGAAAAGAGCGAGAGAGAGCCGCTTCGTGTGCTCGGCGTCTGCGAGGACGGAGAAATCAAACTGGCAGAGGAGCCGGTGATCACCTGTCAGTGCATCCGCGTTCCCGTGCTGAATGGACATACGGCTGCGGTATTTGTGAAATTCCGCAAAAAGCCTTCCAAGGAACAGCTTGTGGAAAAGCTTCTTGCCTTCAGGGGAGCGCCGCAGGAGCTTGAGCTTCCCAGCGCGCCGAAGCAGTTTATCCAGTATATGGAGGAGGACAACCGTCCGCAGGTAAAGCTTGACGTGGATTATGAGAACGGTATGGGCGTATCCATCGGCAGACTGCGTGAGGACACGGTTTACGACTGGAAGTTTGTAGGTCTGTCTCACAATACCGTCCGCGGAGCGGCAGGAGGAGCCGTACTCTGCGCAGAGCTTCTGAAGGCGCAGGGCTATATTGTTGCGAAATAAGAAGGGTTAAGGCAGGGAAACCTGCCTGTCGGATAATTACACGGTTCGTATA
>CAUWNO010000057.1:0-12694 GCA_963559965.1 uncultured Lachnospiraceae bacterium
TATACAGTTTTCCGCTTTTTCCGAGGAGAACCGCGCCTACCTTAAAGCCCGAATACGGAGTATAGGAATAAGAAAGCTGTTCGATTGCAAGATCAATCATCTGTTCTGCAAGCTGTCTGTCCATCCGAAAAAACACCTCCGCGTTTTTTAATATCCTGTCGCCTCTTCCTTTTTTACAAGCTTTACAATACGGCTTGTTCCCAGACGGTCTGCTCCAAGACTCAGGAATTTTTCTGCGTCATCAAGAGAAGAAATGCCGCCTGCCGCTTTCATCTTCACCTGCGGTCCGATGTGCTTTGCAAAAAGCTCAATATCCGCAAAAGTCGCTCCGGCTGTGGAGAATCCTGTAGAAGTCTTTATATAGTCGGCTCCCGCCTTTGTGACAATCTCGCACATCTTTATCTTCTCCTCGTCCGTAAGAAGACAGGTCTCGATAATTACTTTAAGAATTTTATCTCCGCAGGCAGCCTTAAGAGTGCGGATTTCTTCTTCAATCAGATCGTATTTTTTATCTTTAAGCCAGCCGATATTAATCACCATATCGATCTCAGCCGCGCCATTTTCCAGAGCGTCCTTTGTCTCGAATTCCTTCGCCTTTGTCGTCATATAACCGTTTGGAAAACCAATTACTGTACATACGGGCATACGATCTCCCAGGTACTCGCTTGCCTGCTTCACATAGCTCGGCGGAATGCAGACAGACGCCGTCTGGTATGCGACTGCATCGTCGCAGATCTGGCGTATCCCATCCCATGTGGCTCCCTGCAGAAGCAGCGTATGATCTACATGTTTCAAAATTTCACTGTATTCCATCTTTATGACTCCTTTTCTTCTTTTTCTCTGTCCTTCTGAATCAGAGAACGAATCGCTTCCACAGCCACCTGAATCGCCATGTCTGTATCATGCGCCACAGGGTTTTCCATTCCGAGCTTTTCTCTCTCCTGATTTGCCACCACAAGGAAACAGGAACCTGCTCTTACGCCAAGATAACTTGCCACAACAAAGAGAGCTGCGGATTCCATCTCCGAAGCGAGACAGCCCAGCCGTTTCCACGCCTCCCATTTATTCATCAGTTCATAGCTGACAGGCTTGGTCTCCGGCTCATGCTGACCGTAAAAAGCGTCCTTGCACTGGACAACTCCCACATGGAACGGATAACCCTTTTTCTCTGCCGCTTCCGCAAGAGCATTTGTCACTCCCAGATCCGGAACAGCCGGAAATTCCATCGGAGCATACTCCCTGCTCGTTCCCTCCATACGAATCGCGCCTGTGGCAACGACTACGTCGCCGCTTTTCACATCCAGCTGCATACCGCCGCAGGTACCGATCCGGACAAAGGTATCTGCGCCGCAGCGGTACAGCTCCTCCATCGCAATCGATGCCGACGGACCGCCGATACCCGTAGAAGTCACGCTGACCTTTACACCGTCCAGCGTTCCCGTATACGTCACATACTCTCTGTTGTCCGCTATCAGAACCGGATCGTCAAAATACTGCGCAATCTTTTTACAGCGCTTGGGATCTCCGGGCATAATGACATAGCGTCCGACCTCTCCTTTTGCGACCTGAATATGATATTGTCTGCTTTCGTCTTCCGAGTAATTCTTCATACTGCCGCTCCTTTCTACCGCTGGCCCTTGTCATACGGAATTCCTTCCGCCTTGGGCGCTCTTGATTTTCCTGAAACAAAAATAAGAACGATAAGAGAAATAATATAAGGAAGCATATTGTACACGGTGCTTGGAATCTTCAAAGCCACAAGGGCGTCAAAGCCTGTATAGACATTGGAAAGCGCTCTGAAAAGTCCGAACAGAAGCGCCGCCAGACCGATGCTTACAGGTCTCCACTGACCGAAAATCATAACGGCAAGAGCCAGGAAGCCGAAGCCTGCCACTCCGTTCTCAAATTTCCATTCGCTTACTCCGGCTGTAATATACACAAGACCGCCGAGACCGCCGAGGGCGCCTGAAATCAGCACGCCTGCATAGCGCATTTTGTATACGTTAATTCCAACCGAATCGGCTGCCTGAGGATGCTCTCCGCACGCGCAGAGGCGCAGACCGAATTTCGTCTTATACAGGACAATATAGGATGCAATCAGAATAACCAGTGCAATCAGCATAAACCAGTTAAATTCAAATTTTCCTATATTTACAATAAACGCCTTTTTTGCTTCTCCATATGCAATAGCAGAAGATACATTGTCAACGCTCTCTGCCGTATTGATCGCTCTCACAAGAACGACTGCCGCAGCCGGTCCAAGGAGGTTCAAAGCTGTTCCGACAAGCGTCTGATCTGCATTAAAACGGATAGCCGCTACAGCAAGCAGAAGTGAAAAAATCATTCCTGCTATCACGCTTGCGAGTACAACCGCCAGAATGACAAGCGGAGCCGCCGTCGCTGCCGGCAGATATTTCATAGTCAGAGCGCCTCCCAGCGCGCCGATCACCATGATTCCTTCCAGACCGATATTAATAACTCCGCTGTGCTCTGAGAAACAGCCTCCAAGAGCCACCAGAACCAGAACAGAAGCAAAAATTAAGGTATACTGAATCAGCAGCAGCATTAGGATTCTCCCCCTTTCTGTTCTTTCGCCATACGCTTTTCATCCCGTTTATCAAGATATCTGTTCAGCTGCAGCTTAAAGAAGAATACAAAGCCGCACAGATAAATGATAAAGGCAGAAATCAAATCGGAAATCTGCGTACAGTACATCGTCTTGTCCACATAGCTTCCTCCGCTTGTAATATGCTGAATGAAATAAGAGGAGAAAACAGCTCCGACAGGATGCGTGCCTCCCAGAAATGCCGATGCAATTCCGTTAAAGCCCATAGCCGGAATGCTTGTCTGCTGCACCATCCACTGTTCGATTCCTGTCAGGTAAAAGATACCTGCGCCAAAACCGGCAAGTCCTCCGGCTATCATCATTGTCACAATAATATTTCTTTTTTCTTTCATACCGCAGTATTTTGCGGCGTACTTATTCATACCTGTCGCCTTCAATTCATAGCCAAATCTCGTTTTATCAAGAAGAATCCAGATAAGAACTGCGATCAGAACGGCAAGCACAAGACCAATCGTGACAAATTCATTATTCGTAAAGAATTTATCAAGTCCCATATTGGGAAGAAGAGCTTCCTTATTCGTACTGGAAAGGCTTTTTGTGTAAGGCGTCGACTGCTCCTTCACTGTCGTAAGAAGCATGTTGACACAGTAAAGACCTATCCAGTTCAGCATAATACAGGAAATAACTTCGTTTACATTAAAGTACGCTTTCAGAATTCCTGAAAGGCCGCCCACGAGAGCCGCGAACACAACCGCAGCCAGAAGGCAGGCATACCAGGGAAGATCAAGCTTCAACGCGAAAAACAGAGCTGCTCCCGCACCAATCACATACTGTCCTGCCGCACCGATATTGAAAAGACCAACCTTCCACGCAAACAAAACAGAAAGCGAACACATCAGAAGCGCCGACGCCTTCACAAGCGTTGTGCCGAAGTATTTCATAGCCGCAGCCTGGCTGGGATAGTAAAGGAAGTTTTTCAAGATAGAAGAAATCGCCTTCCCTGCCCCCGAAGGATTGATAACGAGAAGCACAAGATATCCTACCAGAAGTCCGAGCAAAATACAGATCAGGGAGCCTGCTATCGTCTGCAGCGCGTTGTTTCTTAAAATACTCTGTCTGCCGCTGTCTTTCTTACGCATCTGCTCCAGCCTCCTTTCTCCTTGAGCCTGCCATGTAAAGTCCAAGCTCCTCTACCGTAACTTTTTTCGGATCAAACTCTCCCACAATCTCGCCTTCGTACATAACAAGAATTCGATCCGATACATTCATAACCTCGTCAAGCTCAAGACTTACAAGAAGAACTGCCTTTCCTGCGTCTCTCTGTGCAACGAGCTGCTTATGGATATATTCTATCGCGCCTACGTCCAGACCACGCGTAGGCTGCACAGCTACAAGAAGCTCCGGATTTTTGTCAATCTCCCGGGCAATAATAGCCTTCTGCTGGTTTCCGCCCGACATGGATCTTGCCTTTGTCACAGGTCCCTGACCGGAACGGATATCATACTGCTCTATCAGCCTGTTTGCATAGCTGCGGATAGATTTTCTCTTCAAAAATCCCGCCTTATTCGTAAATTCAGGTTCAAAATAACGCTGCAGAATGATATTGTCCTCCAGCGAATAATCGAGAACAAGACCATGCTTATGGCGATCCTCCGGAATATGGCTCATTCCCTCCGTCATTCTTTTGCGGATGGACTGATGAGTAATATCCGTTCCGTTCATCATAATCTTTCCGCTCTTCAACGGTTCCAGACCGGTCAGTCCATAGACAAATTCCGTCTGTCCGTTGCCGTCTATTCCAGCGATGCAGACAATCTCTCCGCGTCTCACCTTGAGAGAAACATGATTTACGGCATTATTCTTATGATGCCTGGAAGCCACCGTCATATCCTGTATATCGAGCACCACGTCGCCGGGCTTCGCCGTTTCCTTCTCTACTATGAAGTTTACGTCGCGTCCGACCATCATGGCGGAAAGCTTCTCAGGGGTCGTATCCTTAATATCCACCGTACCGATATATTTTCCCTTCCGAAGAACCGTACACCGGTCAGCCGCTTCCATAATCTCCGCCAGCTTATGCGTGATAAAAAGAATACTCTTTCCCTCAGCCGCCAGATTTTTCATAATCTGCATCAGCTCATGGATCTCCTGCGGAGTCAGAACAGCCGTAGGTTCGTCAAAAATCAGGATTTCATTATCCCGGTAAAGCATCTTCAGGATCTCCGTCCTCTGCTGCATACCGACAGTAATATCTTCTATTATGGCGTCAGGATCTACAGCCAGTCCGTACTTCTCTGAAAGAGCCAGAACCTTTTTCCTTGCCTCGTCTTTCTTCAGAAATCCGCCTTTTGTTGTCTCCGCACCCAGAATAATATTATCGAGAACGCTGAAGCACTCTACCAGCTTAAAATGCTGATGAACCATTCCAATCCCCAGTTCGTTCGCATCGTTTGGATTGTTAATCGATACCGTCTTTCCATCTTTTCGTATCTCGCCTTCCTCTGGCTGATACAGTCCGAAGAGCACACTCATCAGAGTGGATTTTCCCGCTCCGTTCTCTCCCAGAAGCGCGTGAATCTCGCCCTTTTTAAGCTGTAAGGTAATTTTGTCATTTGCAATAATGCCCGGAAATCTTTTTGTTATATTGAGCATTTCAATCGCGTACTGTTCCATCCCTTACATACCCCCTTCCGCTTTCTATTCTGTTAAGTAAAAAGGGAGCAGGAAATTCCTACTCCCTCTGCCGTCAGAATCAGATATTTATTTGATGCTGCCGTAATCTGTTACAGTAACTGCCGTCTCAGGCATAGCTGTAATATCGTTGGAAACAGTGATCTTACCGTCGAACATATCTTTTACAAGAGCGCGGTAATCATCCTCTGTAAATCCGTCTGCCCACTGTGTGCTCTCAAGCGGAAGCTGAACGTAGTTCTCTTCCGGATTCTCGGAAACAAGACCAAGCGTATCGATCTTTCCTACGTAATTGCTCCAGTTGCCAGCCTTAATCTCTGTAAGAAGAGTAGTAACCGTCTCAGCAAGACCCTTCATAGCAGAAGTAACTGTCAGACCTTCCTGTGCCTGATCGATAATCGGAGCCTGATCGGTATCAACACCAATCACCTTGCCGCCAGCCTTTACAGCAGCCTCAGCCGCAGATGTGTAGATACCGCCGCCGCAGGCAAATACAAGTTCAACTCCCTTGGAGCTGTACCATGTATCCATGTAAGCTGTAATATCTGCATCGCCGTAGAACTGTCCGCCGCATACGTACTCTACCTGAACCTGATCTGCGATTCCAAGCTCGTTTGCCGCAGCGTCAACACCCTGTACAAAGCCGTATCCGAAACGCGTAACAGCCGGAACAGACATACCGCCCAGGAAACCAAGATGCTTATAGCCAAGCTTTACAGCCGCATATCCTGCCATATAACCGGAAAGCTCTTCCTGGTATGTACAGCAGTATACGTTCTCTGTATTGTAGTATTCTGTTACGTCATAGTTATCCGGATTGTAGTCGTAGCCTTCGCCTACGCCCTTCTCGCAGATGTCGCCCTTTCCTACATCAAGAGCAACAAACTTCACATCCGGATACATCTCAGACTGCTCAACGATAACAGCTCCGAACAGGTATCCCGGAAGAACAATTACGTTTGCTCCGTCCGCAACAGCCTGATCCACACTTGCCATTCTCGCTTCATCCGCATCGCTCTCCGGCTTGTAGTATGCAAACTCTACGCCGTTCGCCTCTGCCCATGCCTTACATGCCTCGTAAGTCGTCTGGTTAAAGCTCTGGTCTGTAATATCTCCGGAGTCGGTAATCATCGCAACCTGCATATCAACAGCCGCTTCTGTACCTTCTTCCTTCTCTGCTCCTTCTTCAGCTACAGGCGCATCCTTCTCAGGAGCGTCGTCCTTGCCGCCGCATGCCGTCAGGGAAAGTGCCATGACGCCTGCAAGCACCAGTGCCATCAATCTCTTTTTCATAAATGCATATCCTCCTTTGTGTTCCTAAGAACCGATGATGTAACAATTATATCACAAGTTGTCCGTTTCGTACAGGAGTAAAGTGTGATTTTATTTTATACCGGATAACGATTCAGCCATGCGCCTGAGAATGTCAAAAACTCGGCGCAAGCTGGCTTGCAGAGAGGTTTTGTCATTCTCAGGCATAGGGCGTTTAGACAAATCGAGGATTTCGCCGCGTATGCGGCGATAAGCAGCGTCAGCTGCGCAAATCCGAGATGCATGGCTGAATAGTTACTATAGAATAGTTACTATACCGGATAAGCTCCGTTCTCCGTGTCAGCCACAGCCGCATCTACCTTATGCTCCTGTGCGTCTCTGTACTTGAAGAAATCGGTAGCCACCTGCGGGAACAGCGCATAGGAAAGAACATCCTCATCCTGCTCTTTATACTGCGCCATCTCTGCTTCCAGCGTATCCAGCTCATTCGGAACAAGATCAGCAGGACGGCAGGTGATCACTTCTGCGTCACCGATACACTTCTTCTGAACCTCCGGATTGAAGGGCTTAACCGTCTTTCCGTATTTTCCGGAAAGAAGATCCTTTGACTCTTTCGTCACCATCTTATAACGCTCGCCGCCTACGACATTCATAACAGCCTGTGTTCCCACGATCTGGGAGGAAGGCGTAACAAGCGGACACTCTCCGAAGTCCTTACGCACACGCGGAACCTCTTCAAGAACTTCATAATATTTATCCTCAGCGCCGAGATCCTTAAGCTGAGAAGTAAGGTTGGACAGCATACCGCCCGGAACCTGATACAGCAGCGTCTTAATATTTACGCCGAGGTTCTTCGGGTTCAGAAGGCCGCTCTCCAGAGCCTCATCACGCATGGGACGGAAATAGTCTGCGATCTCTGCAAGAAGCTTCTGATCGTAGCCTGTATCATAGGGCGTACCCTTGAAGGTCTCAACCATAACCTCTGTAGCCGGCTGGGAAGTTCCAAGCGCAAACGGAGACATCGCACAGTCGATTACGTCTACTCCTGCTTCTACAGCCTTGAGATATGTCATGGAAGCAACGCCGGATGTATAGTGCGTATGAAGCTGAATCGGAATATGAACCGTCTCTTTAAGAGCCGTCACAAGCTCCGTAGCCTTATACGGAAGAAGAAGTCCTGCCATATCCTTGATGCAGATAGACTTTGCGCCCATCTCTTCAATCTCTTTTGCAATATTGGTCCAATACTCCAGCGTATAGGCGTCGCCCAGCGTATAGGAAAGGGCAATCTGCGCATGACCGCCTTCCTTATTTGCAGCATTGACAGCCGTCTTAAGATTTCTCAGATCGTTCAGGCAGTCAAAAATACGGATAATATCAATTCCGTTTGCGATAGACTTCTGTACAAAGTACTCTACCACATCGTCACCGTAGGGACGGTAACCCAGAATATTCTGTCCACGGAACAGCATCTGAAGCGGAGTCTTCTTTGCAATTGCCTTAATTTTACGCAGTCTCTCCCATGGATCTTCATGCAGGAAACGTAAAGACGCGTCAAACGTCGCTCCTCCCCAGCACTCCAGAGAGTGATATCCTACCTGATCGAGCTTCTCCACGATGGGGAGCATCTGCTCTGTTGTCATTCGTGTCGCAATCAGGGACTGATGTGCGTCACGCAGTATCGTCTCGGTAATCTGTACCGGTTTTTTCTCTGACATCTTTTTACCTCCTCGTCAAACATTTCATCTGATTAGCTCAGCAGTCCGGCAAAAGGAACGCTGCCGTCTTTTTGGGTACGCCCCTTTTGCCGCCGCCGTTTACATGACGCCGAAAATAGCCATGAAGGTACCGGCTGCCACAGCCGTACCGATAACGCCCGCCACGTTGGGGCCCATCGCATGCATCAGCAGGAAGTTCGTTGGATCTGCCTCTGCACCGACCTTCTGCGATACGCGCGCCGCCATAGGAACAGCCGACACGCCTGCCGAACCAATCAGCGGATTTACCTTGCCCTTTGTGAGAACGCACATTACCTTGCCCAGAAGGACGCCTGCAGCCGTACCGAAGGCGAAAGCAATCAGTCCGAGAGCTACTATCTTCAGCGTGCTGATATTCAGGAATGCCTCTGCACTTGTCGTAGCGCCTACAGAAGTTCCCAGAAGAATTACAACGATGTACATCATCGCATTGGAAGCTGTCTCCTGAAGCTGACGAACCACGCCGGACTCACGGAAAAGATTTCCGAGCATCAGCGCTCCTACAAGCGGAGCCGTCGTCGGAAGGATCAGGCAGACTACGATGGTAACTACAATCGGGAACAGAATCTTCTCAAGCTTGGATACAGGACGAAGCTGCTCCATCTTAACCTTACGTTCTTTCTCTGTCGTCAGAAGGCGCATGATAGGCGGCTGGATAATCGGAACAAGCGACATATAAGAATATGCTGCCACCGCAATAGGTCCTAAAAGAGCCGTCTGTTCCAGCTTTCCGGCAAGGAAGATAGACGTCGGGCCGTCTGCTCCTCCGATAATGGAGATAGCTGCCGCAGCCTTGTCAGAAAAGCCCATGAGCATAGCGCCCAGATAAGCCATAAAAATACCGAACTGTGCAGCTGCACCGAGAAGAAAGCTCTTCGGATTCGCGATCAGCGGACCAAAGTCTGTCATCGCGCCGACGCCCATAAAGATAAGAGACGGCAGAACTGACCACTCGTCCAGCACATAGAAATAATACAGAAGTCCTCCGACTCCGTTTGAAGTTTCCTCCGGACTTGCCATAATATCCGGATAAATATTTACAAGAAGCATACCAAAAGCGATCGGAACCAGAAGAAGCGGCTCATAATCCTTTTTGATAGCCAGGTAAAGGAAAATACATGCAACGCCGACCATAACATAATTTCCCCATGTCAGGTTAAAAAATGCCGTCTGATGCATGAGATTTTCCAGGGTTTCCAAGATGTATCCCATGTCTTAACCTCCGTTGATGTTATCAGGCTTCGTCTACTAGTTCAGAGATGCCAGTAAATCTCCGGACTCTACTGCCTGGCCTACGCTTACGTTGATGCCGGCTACTGTTCCGTCTTCGGGAGCTACTACCGGAATTTCCATCTTCATGGCTTCCAGAATGATAATGTTATCGCCTGCTTTTACAGCCTGACCTACGGAAGCTTCCACCTTCAGAACCTTACCCGGAACAGAAGCCTTCACCTCAATGCCGCCTGCTGCCTGTGCAGGAGCCGGTGCGGAAGCTGCCGCCGGAGCCGGTGCTGCTGCCGGAGCTGCCGGTGCAGGAGCGTGTACTGCGGGAGCCGGTGCTGCGCCTGCGCCCTTTTCTTCTACCGTCACGTCATATGCTACGCCATTTACAGTAATTGTATAATTTTTCATCTCTTCGATTCCTCCTAAATATGCTCAAGCACTATGCTTTTTTCCACTTATTATTGGTTCTGCGCTTAATAGAACGCACAACAAAGCCGTCGGAAGACGTACCCATAGACGCCGCAACTGCTGCTGTGATTACAGCGACAAGCTGTGTGTCTGCCATCGGATCTGCTACCGGAGCCTCCTCCTTCTTCACCGGAGCGGGAGCTGCCGCCGGAGCCGCTGGCTTTTCTTCCTTCTTTGCTTCTTTCTTTTTTCCTTTCTGCTTCGACTTATTTTCCAGAACGGAAATATACTTAAAGCAGGAAATGATAAAGCAGAGAATAATCAGAACCACAAACACAGAGCCCATACCGATCAGCGTATTGAGAGCCGCCTTCTGGGCAATCTCACCCATGCTGTAAATCGGGTCCAGCGTCACGCCTGTGATTACGTTGTTCTTATTAAATTCTAGGCTCATACGCATGTCATGCGCGTCAAACTCATATACGGCAGAATACTTTACGTTTCCGTCCGCATCCTCAGAACCGCCTTCATACTCCTTCAGTCCCACATAGGCGCCGAAATCTTCAAGATTCGATTCGTAAGATTTGAGCATTCCCAGATAGGCGTCCGCAGTAAATTCAAACTTCTGTCCCATACCTCCGATATAGGGATAAAGCTCGACCTCCTGCTCAAAATCATCAAAATTCTCTTCCAGCATCTGTACTTCCGCTTCCAGAGACGCAGCGTCCATAGCCGCAAGCCTCTCTGCGTACAGATCTGCTTTCGCCTGATAAAACTCCTCGTTCGGAAGCGTTTCCTTTGAAGCGCATCCTGCCAGAACAAGCAGAGCGGCAAGGCACAGCAGAGCCGGAATTTTCTTCAAGCTTCTCTTCATACTCTTCACCCCTCTTAGACCGTTCCGTGCTTCTTATCCGGACGGCCCTCTCTCTTGGTAAACAGCATTTCAAAAGCGCCAATCAGGTATTTTCTTGTATCTGCCGCATCAATCACCGCATCAACATAGCCTCTGGCTGCCGCAGCGTCCACGCTGTCCTGAAGACCTGCATATTCTTTTGCTTTTTCATTCTGCGTCTGAGCATCTGCACCGGCATACATAATCTTCGCAGCCATCTTTGCATCCATCATACCGACCTTCGCATTCTTCCATGCATATACGAGATCTGCTCCGATGCCCTTGCTGTTCATCGCAACATAAGCGCTTCCGAACGCCTCTCCCGCAATCACATTTACCTTGGGAACGGTCGCGTTGGCAAACGCATAAACGAGCTTTGCCACAGCCTTAGCCATATTGCGCTCGGAACACATGGACGCCTTATAGCCCTTTACATTTGTCAGAGAAAGAACGGGAATATTGAACGCATCGCAGAATGTCACGAAATCTGCCGCCTTCTGCGCGCCTCTTGCCGTCAGCTCTGTCTCTGCGTTGGCTACTGCTCCCACTGTCATACCGTTCAGGCGGATAAAGCCTGTGACCATATCCTTCGCATAAGCTGCCTTCGTCTCAAAAAATACATTTCCGTCAGAAATACTGGAAAGTATGTAATTAGCTGAATACTGTACCGTATCCAGATCTGCGCAGACACGGTTCAGATCATCCAGACATTCCTCATAGGAAGCGTCGTCCTCATTGTTTGCCGGAAGCATCGAAACAAGCGTGCGGATCTGGGCAAGAACGCCTGCCTCGTCTGCCGTCACATCTACGATTCCCGCTTCCTCTGCCTGGAATTTTGCAGAAGAGCTGTCGCACTTTTCCTTTGTGTTTCCTGCGATGGCATTCGGAGAATTCACAAAAAGTCTCGCATCCTTCTCCTCCATAAATGTAAAATCAGAAAGTCCCGGAACAACAGCAAGACCGCCGCCGCAGTTTCCGAAAATCGCCGTAATCTGCGGAACTACACCGGAAGCAAGACTCTGCTGAAGATAGATCTCCCCAAAACCGTTCAGCGCGTCCACGCCTTCCTGCAGACGAACGCCTGCGCAGTCGATAAGTCCGATCACCGGCGCTCCCATCTTACATGCCATCTCATACAGACGGACAATTTTCTTTGCATGCATCTCGCCGAGTGTTCCATTCAATACGGACGCATCCTGGCTGTATACATATACAAGGTTGCCGTCGATGATCCCGTATCCGGTTATTACACCATCTGAGGGGGTCATGGTCTGCTGCATGTTAAAATCGGTGCTTCTGGCTGTTACCTGCCCGCCGATTTCCACAAAACTATTCTCGTCAAGCAGAGAAGCGATTCTTCTGCATGCCGAGCTCTGTGCTGTACTACTCATTTTCAGCCCTCCATATATTAATTGATTTGATAAACTAGTTTAAAATCGCATCGAGTTATATTCTATCAAGATTTCCTGACAGAATCAAGTCATTTCACCTTATTTTTTGTTTGTTTTTCTGGATTTACTTCTTTTTCGTGTACTCATTATAGCAGAATTCAATAATATCTTTTCTCGTCACAATCCCGATAAAAATACGTTTGTCATCTATCACAGGAACAAAATTCTGATTCATCGCCTTGGAAATCAAATCTTCCATATTGGAGTTGACGGATACCGGATCAAAGCGCATCCTTCTCCTTACCGACTGAATCGGAACATCCTCCGCAAGCTTCAAATCCAGAGAAAACTTGTTCTTCAGAGACCACAGAAAATCGCCTTCTGTAATCGTCCCTATGTACTCCCCCTTTCGATTGATGACGGGAATCGCGGTGAATCCGCTTCTTTCCAGTTTTTCAAGCCCCTGCCTCAGAGAGCAGTCGTCATAAATATA